>JAYTXY010000133.1:0-4178 GCA_043742705.1 Bacteroidota bacterium | reverse complement strand
CAAGAATTTTCAAGCGATCTGTTTCTGAAAAATTACTTTCAGCACTCATCAGAATTTAACAGCAGGAGCTTTCTCTGAACCCTTGTCAGATTCAAAATATGGTTTGTCTTTAAAGCCAAAGATGCTTGCGATAATCACGCGAGGAAATTTCTGCCGTGACGCATTGTACGATTGTGCAGCTTCATTGAATTGTCTGCGTGCTTCATTGATACGGTTTTCCGTTCCTTCGAGCTGAGCTTGCAAATCAGAAAAATTCTGAACGGCTTTTAACTGTGGATAGTTTTCAGAAACGGCTAAAAGCCTTCCGAGTGCTCCGCTCAATTGCGCCTGTGCTTGCTGGTACTGTTGCAATTTCTCCGGAGTCAGGTCGTTGGCATCAAGGTGAATGCTTGTTGCATTCGCTCTTGCATTGGTCACTGCTTCCAGTGTTGATTTTTCAAAATCTGCAGCACCTTTTACTGTACTAACAAGATTGGGAATCAAGTCAGCTCTTCGCTGATACGAAGTTTCAACATTCGCCCACGCTTTGTTGACGCTTTCACGTGAACCGATAAGTCCGTTGTATCCAACGATACCAACGAGGACTAAAATTCCAAGGATAATCCAAATCGCATATTTTTTCATAAAGAGTTTTGTGTTTTAAAATTCGTGTGCGAAGCTATCAATAATTAAACCTAATAAATTCTACCGGCATTTTGTCAGTTGTTCTGAGTGAAGTGTCGACAAACAATAAAATTATTTTATTTTCCTGTCAACTCTTTTAGAATCCGTTCCAGTTCGAGCGGACGTTGTGTTCCGATTCTGTAAGGTTGGCCATCACGGTCAGTGATTTCCACTGCATCATTACCGCCGGTGTAGAAGCGAACCGTTCCTTTCAAGTGAAGGTTGAAAACGGGGTTGTTCAGGTGGTAGTGACTATATTTTCTGCGCTCTATTTTCACGATGTTGGTCAGGTCAATTTTTACTCTTCGAGTTGTCCATAAGCCATCAAGCACGATTGTATTTTTGTAAACAGAAATTTTTATGTGAAGAACAAAGAGCAGGACAATCGAAATGAAAATAATGCTCATCCCCAGCCAAAAGAATAAATCACCATCACGGTCGTTGTGGATTTTCCACCAATACACTGCAAAGCAAAACATGGAAAGAAGCAGCCTGCTAAACATTGACAACTGGTTGTAGCCGATGTATTGCTTCTCTTCGTAAAGTGGTTTTTCTTTCATGATTATTTGTGCGTGCTAAGGTAGTTAATGCGGAGCACTTTTTTTGTTTGTGCAGTTACTTTGTAGCGGTCGTCAATGCGATGTCCCAAGATACATACAATGTGATTTCCTGACAAGAGGACATAGGCGTTTTCTTTTTCAGGAAGAGAAAATTTATGATCAGTGAAAAAGTCGCTTAACTTCTTGCGATGCTTCATTCCAAGTGGATAAAAGGAGTCGCCTGGTTTCCAGGTACGGATACTGAGCGGAAATTCCAGGAGTGATACATCAAGACAGGAAATTGATGAATCCGGAGGAGGTGAGAATTTTTTTCCTTTTTTCAGAAGTATTGTTTTGAATGTGAGTGAAAAATTATTCTGTCTGAATGATTTTTGATTTTTTTTGATCAGGTGAATAGAGTCATCTTGTTTTTGTTTCAGCCCGAAGATAATCTTGTCGCGATCACAGGTTACACGGAATCCATTCGCAAAAAAAACTTTTCCTGATTGCTTACAATCCCATATTTCTTCCACCTGCGTTGCATTAAAGTCAAACGGACTGAGAAATTCATAAAGGTAATCGACAGGTGACCCTAGCCGCATTAACTCCTTCCTTGAAAAGTATGGCATTCCGTTTTCCTCGTGCGTGAGATGAACGGCTTCGGTAATAATTGCTTTGTTGAAAACATAATCGGCAAAAAGCAAGTTGTGGAATGTACGAGCCATTGTTTTATCGATGGATGGACTCAGTTTTTTCAGAACAGGAATAAGGTGATGACGGATTTTATTTCGTAGGTAGTCATCAGAATCATTAGAGCGATCCAAACGGTGTTTTATTTTGTTCTTCTTCGCAAACGATTCAATTTCATTTCGTGTTGCGAATAGCAATGGACGAATAATTTCATCTTCCGTTGATGGATTTATTCCCGTAAGTCCGGAAATTCCCGTTCCGCGAAACAGGTTTATGAAAAAAGTTTCAATGCTATCGTTCAGGTGATGCGCTGTTGCAATGAAGGAGCAATCATTCTTCTGGCGGATTTCTTCAAACCAATCGTAGCGAAGCTTTCGAGCAGCTTGTTGAATGGAAAACTTATTTTCCTTGCTGAATTTTTTTGTGTCGAACTGTTTTGAGAAAAATTGAACGCGAAGTTTTTTTGCCAAGGCATGAACAAATTTTTCATCCTCATCAGAATCCTTTCCGCGCAACTGAAAATTACAATGTGCAATTGCATAGTTGAATCCCGCACGCTGAAACAATTCCGTCATCACGATTGAATCAATTCCACCACTCACTGCCAGAAGAATTTTGTCCTTCGGCTGAAAGAGTTTATGTTTCTCAATGAATGTGAGAAATTGATTAATCATTGTTTCTCAGTATTTCACGATTGATGGTATGAATCAATCTTTTTATGATCTCAGACTTTATATTCAGCATTTAACACCTGCATCATGGCTTTTGCTTTCAACAAACATTCTTCGTATTCTTTTTCAGGATCTGAATTTATCGTAATTGCGCTTCCCGCCATGAATGAAAGATAGCGATTTGATTCGTTGTAAAGAATACTGCGGATCACGACATTAAAATCAAAATCACCGTCCGGGTCAATGTATCCGACACTTCCGGAGTACAATCCTCGTTTAGTTTTCTCATATTTTTCTATCAATTGCATGGCGCGAACCTTCGGAGCGCCAGTCATCGAGCCCATCGGAAACGCCTGCCTGATCACTTCACTGAAGCCAAGATTCTCTTTTACCTCGGAGACTACTGTTGAAATCATCTGGTGCAACTGCCGAAATGTATAGATGCCAAATAGCTCTTCCACGTGTACGCTTCCTTTTTTTGCGGTTCTTGATAAATCATTTCTGACAAGGTCAACGATCATCACATTTTCCGATTGCTCTTTCGGATCATTTTTTAACAGGAACTTTATTCGTTCATCTTCCGCAGGAGTTTTCCCTCTTTTTGCAGTTCCTTTTATCGGCTGAGAAATTATTTTTCGATCACGTTTCGCCACAAAGCGTTCCGGACTGGCACAAAGCAAATAATGGTTGCTCATCCTGTAAAGACTGGAGAAGGGCATCGGAGAAAGTTCATTCAGCTTTTGATACATCGCAACAGGATCAATTGTCGAATTTTCAGAACCAAACTCCACGCAATAGTTCATCTCATAAATATCACCACGTTGAATATGCTTCTTGATTTCGTTTACTATTGAAATGTATTCTTCTTTCGAAACGGTCGGCTGAATCTCAGCTTCACATTCATCAGTTGAATAGACTTTAGTTTCTTTTATTTCCTGAACGATTTGATCAACGGAAGAACAATTATCATACTCATCAAGATAAAAAACTTCGAGATGAAATGTTTGTTTTCCTGTTTGTGAAATCGGAAGCTGAAGTTTTAAAATGAATCTTGGCTGAAAAAAATGAAACTCCGGAAATTCTTGTCCATCCTTGTTTTCCGACTTAAGATCTTCCAGTTCATTTTTCAGATCATACGTGAGAAATCCGAGCAGCCAGTCTTTTTTGGAGTCATGAAATTGTTGAAGCTGGCCAAATGAATTGCGAATTGCGTCCCGAATGCTTTCGGGATGCGAATTGTGAATTTGGTCCACGCATCCGACTGCAGTAATAAAATCATGTTTTGCGTACTTATCCTGAAATTCCTGTTTGCTGCAGTTGCTGTTAAGAACGCAAAACGTTTCCTGTTTGCTCGCCCATGCCAGTAGGCGAGATTGAAAATCAGTATCAGTTATTTCAAACGTTCTGGAAATCCGCATACATGGGTAAAGATAGAAAAGAAGAAGCGATCATGGTTCAAATTTTAGGGAACTTATTCATTCTTTGGAATTGCTTTTGATCATTCATTTATTCTCCTTTTGTATGTTCAACTAATAAGTGCAACTTTTTCTGAGAAGACTTGATTAGCTGTTTTGTATTTAAATTTCCTAATAGGTCTGTTATTAATTTTAGTTTG
>JAYTXY010000132.1:0-8149 GCA_043742705.1 Bacteroidota bacterium | reverse complement strand
CTTGGCGGAATCTGTGGTCCGGCTTTACAGTCTATTATTTCTTCGCAAGTTCCGCCTAATGAACAGGGAGAATTACAAGGAGGCTTGACTAGTTTGATGAGTGTTACTTCAATCATCGGTCCGCCATTAATGACAAACATCTTTTCTTATTTCACAAGTAATTCAGCACCGTTTTATTTTCCGGGAGCAGCTTTCATGATGGGAGCAATTCTCACGTTGCTTAGTGTTGTGTTTGCGATGAGATCACTCGCTACGTTTGCTCATCTTGTTCATAAGAGAGAAAAAAAACAAATGAAGTGATTAACCCAAAGATCACTTAATAATTTCCGGTTTTATTTGTAGGCTGGACAATTTCCTTTCGATTTCTTTACCAAATCACAGAGATTCATTTTGAATCCCATGTAAAGATCGAAGGATTTTACATTCGTAAGTGTTGTCAATGGTAAAAGCCGGTCTGTTCCTATTACAAAAATACCGTAGCGAATTCCTATGCCAAGATCCGGTTCCCTGTATTCAAAAAGAGTAACATTTGCGTTGGCTTCAAACCTTCTTGTCTCGTAGCGAATAGAAGCAGCAATTTGATTACCACGAGCTACTTCTTTAGGAGAATAATAAATCCGATTCACCCAGCTTAAATTTCCGTAGATGCGTGGAGCAAAACAATAATCAAACTGAAGACTGATTGCGGTCGGCAAATACATGTTGAACGGTTTATTCTGAACTGAAAAAGCCTGGCCGTTGATGTTGCTGCTTAGCAAAGAATCGAGGTGAGCGACAGAACCGAACTTAATCGTATCAATACGGCTCCACAAACGATCTGTTGAGGTATTTACAGTAAGGATCTGCGCATCGTTTGAAAAATGAATCATCCCGAAATCAAGGAGCGAAAGTCCGATACGATATTGATATTTTTCCAACTGATCAGATGTCCGGTTGCAATCAAACGCACCCTTGTTACGATGGTGAATGTATGTTAACCCGATTGTAGTGCTCACTCCGTATCCGCGAAGCTTTATAAAGTTCCCAAAGCCGGTACTTCCATCCTGTGAAAGCGCATGTCCCATCTGGGCATCCATTGAATGAACAATAACAGTAGAAGAATCATATACTGTGTAATCAACTTTGCGACCTTCAAGATACATTCCGTCAAAGCCGGCAAGCAGATTTAAGTTAGCCGCTACTTTCAAAAAATCCTGCTGACGTTCAATCAATATTTTTCCATATGTTCCTCCAATTTCTCCCCAACTCAGCCACGTTGCAGCAAAAGGTCCGCCCGTGAAACTCTGGTTATACAACGGTTCAAATTGGTATTTTTCATAAATGAATTTTGCAAGACCGGACGGAACATCTATGACACTCATTTCATTCCTATATGCTGTATGAATTCCCCAGGCCTGATTTTCAAGATTACGAACCACTGACGGGCCAATCACTAACGCATGACCAAAACCATATTGAAGTTTGCCGTTATAGTTGTCAATGAAATTGACTTCTTTTCCTTCGCCTGTAGCTGTTGGTCTCGATGCATTGGATATAGAAGGAATATAGATATAACTATTCTCTGCAAAAGCATCAAATGCGAGGAAATTGAATTCATACTTATAAGGCGCGGCAACAATGGTGGAAGGATTCAGGAAAATACCCATGTTCCCACTGTAATTACTGTTGCTTATTCCCCACATCTCCTGTGCGGAAACATTAAAAGCAAAAAAACAAAAAGATAAAAAAACTATACAACGATTCACACGGCAATATTAGTATTCAATTTGGGGTGAAAAATGATTTGACGTTAATTTTTTATGCCGGAAATTCGTAAAAAATTTTCTAGTTGAAATTTCTTTCTGTATATAAGGCACCATTTATTTTCAAACGGAATTGGGCGTCAATTATTTTTTATTTCATTCAGACTTCTTTGCGGGAAATAAATGGGGAATTTTTTTCCATACGATAGAGGACTAATTGCTCAAAATGACCTCTTGAAATTTATTTAAGAATATTTTTCCTCATCTGTTCATAACCACTTGCTCTTTTAAACAAATTTCAGCGTTACGTCTTCGGAATGATTTTTTCTCTATATCAATCTGATCTTAAACTTAACATTATGTACAAGCACACATTTATCAGGACAAAAAAAATCAATCATGCTGAAGTCGGCACTTTGTTAATTGCACAACCATTCTGGCAGGACGAAAGTTATCACCGGTCTGTTATTCTGGTTCTCGAACATACTTACAAGGCAAGTACAGGAATCATTCTGAATAAACCGAGTTCGTTATCTGCCGGCGATGTTCTTCCTGAATTGAGGATAGGGCTTCCGTTGTATTATGGTGGTCCGGTGGATACTGAGTTGGTTTCATCCATTCACAATTACGCTGAGGTTCCGAATGCACATCCGCTTGGAAATAATCTTTACTTCGGTGGCGATTATGATTACATCACAACTATGATTTTAAATAAAAAAATCAATCTCCGGAAAATAAAATTCTACGCGGGATTTGTAGAATGGAAAGCCGGACAAATTGATACTGAAATACGGCAAAACAAATGGTGGAACAGCGATATCAATTCACAGGAATTTTTCACGACCATGCCTGAAGATTTATGGCCGAATGAATTAATCAACAACGGTCATGTATATGGATTGTTGAATGAGTATCCTGATCCTTGCTTAAGTTGACAGAAAAAGGATTTAACCTCATTCGTTCATTCCTGATATCTTTTGCTGCGAGAACTTTATAAGTTCAGGAAAAAAATCTGAGAAGTCATTTTTAAAGTCAGAATATTTCTCCTTGAGGTCAGCAACCGATTCATCCATCTTGTTTTCAAACGAAACACGTTTTGACAAACCTGTCAGTGCTCGTCCTATTCCTTCGATGGTGGCGTAGTTTAACAACCAGTTTCGTTCAATCATAAATGGAAGCATGTAATGAACTCCTTCAGGTAAAAGATCCCAATTCTCCTTTAAGATGGTATATGTGTTGAGTGAAAACTTTTCAAGAGATGACTCATGATAAGCTGAAAAATTTGTAGCCAGAAAATGATCGTAATAAATGTCCGTGATCACACCTGAGTACTTTCCATACTTGTGGCGTAAACGATCTTTACTTCTGCTGGTAACAGGATGATGATCGGTAAAATCATCAATCATCCTGTGAAGTTCAATCCCTTGTTTTATTTTGACAGGGTATTCATCTTTCTTCTTTCCCTTTACAAAATCAGCAATAAAATTGCCGATCATCAGTTGATGATCATTCCCGGAAAGATAGATATGTGCAAGAAAATTCACTTTTACCCGTCAGAACAATGAATTCACACAAAGATACGTTAAGGTCTCAGAACAAATTTGATTCAGGGGAGATGATTACCTACTTTTACTCCGTTATGATAAGAAGACTGCTTCTTTTATTCCTTTTAGTTTTCCCGTTTGTTTTAAAAGCTCAAACTGGCTATGTATCCTGCGCTGACAGTTCAAGAATCGACCAATACTACAAATGCTACCAGGACTTTCAGCCCCAGTGCGGATGTGATGGAAAGAATTACATCAATAGTTGCGCAGCAGATTTTTGGGGAGGATTAGTGACATCCCGAAGTTACACACCGGGAATCTGCGACAATTTTTTTTATTTATTTGCTCCCAATCCTGTTTCTGCAGTTTCTCAGCCGAGTTCTAACTTTGGAAGTTTTCTGAATATTTATGTCAACGATCAGTTGCTTCCTACAAGTGTGAACATCTATATTTTCGATGTATTCAACCGAATCATCTATTCACGTTATTTGTATGTAACTACAAATGGTTTCAGCGGAAACGGAACTCCGGATCCAAACCTGACTGCAGACTTTTTAGGATCGCTCGAACGGGGAATTTATCTTTTGGTCGTCACAGTAAACGGTGAGAAAAAAGCTCAGAAGATTTTAAAAGTAAACATTCAGTAAATCCTTTTCCATTTGCACATTCGTGCAACAGAATTGATTTCCGCCTTAGCTGGATTGCTCAGAAGCACCACCACCTTCATTGCCGCTCGCTTCAAGCATACCACCAACAACGTCAATCATTCCGTAGCCTTGTGTTGTGAATAAACCCATGCCACAATCCCAGATAAACTTGTGAACCTGTGGATGAGCGTGCAAAGAGAAAGGAAGAAGGTATCCGAAAATAGTCTGGTTGGAATTATTTTTATAGATGCGGGCAAATTTCTTTTGAGAAGCAAGCAATCGCTGTATGTAATCAGGATCAGGTGTGATTTCGAACTCAGCAAATTCATTCAACTGTTGTTCGGTAAAACCGGCTTGTTCCATTCGGTTGAGAATAGTTTCAAAAAACAAATCTGACATTTCCTGGATGCGGGGATCCATCGGTTCAGGTGTTTCTACATCTGCAACAAAAGGAGGTTGTGCTACCAACGGTGAAATGCAAACGTACTTCATGACGGTTTTGAAATCAGGATCAGGAATTACCTGATATGCTTTCGGAACCAGCGTGAGCTTTGCAAAACTTACCAACCTTCTGTCGAAAATCTTTTTCACCCATTGCTCTGCAAATTCCGCTTCAGGAGCTGAGATGACAAGGGAAATTTTGGAAGACAAAAAACGAATTTGTCCATTTTGAACTTTGGACGTTCCTTTCAGTGAAGAGAAATTATAAAACTCTGACTGGATCGGCAATTCACGAATGACTTCTTCCATGAATGCTGAAATAATTTTCTGGTGATGCAAAGGCACTAATCCGTTACTGCCATGTACCTTTAAAAAGGAAATTTTTATTCTCATCGCTTATAGATACTAAAAAGGGTTTTCAACGTTCGGTGAATACTGCAAATGTATTGCAAAAGTATAAGTTTTATAGATTCAGAAATCGTTTGTCAAAATTTTTATCCTCTTTGACAAGAAGAAAAGTGTCATGCAAATTTAAGTATTTATTCCTTATCCCTAAAAGTCAATCTATGAAGATTTACAATAGGAATATGAGCTTAAACATTGAACCTAAAGTGCATCACATCACCGTCCTGAAC
The DNA here is from genome assembly GCA_043742705.1 of Bacteroidota bacterium. Lineage (GTDB taxonomy): Bacteria > Bacteroidota > Bacteroidia > AKYH767-A > 2013-40CM-41-45 > JAPLDA01. Next base: position 3,140 of record JAYTXY010000132.1, on the reverse strand, counting down.
CACATATTCTTTTCCTTCGATGTTCAGTTTACCTACATCTCTGCAAGCTGATTCTGAACCGTACGTGACAAAGTCCTGGTAGTTGATTACTTCCGCTTTGATAAACCCTTTTTCAAAATCTGTGTGGATGACACCAGCCGCCTGTGGAGCTGTCATTCCGGTGTGAATGGTCCACGCCCTGACTTCTTTCTCGCCTGCTGTAAAATAAGTGGAGAGATTCAGCAAACGATAAGCTGCTTTGATCAGCTTAGTTACTCCTGATTCTTTCAATCCGAGATCAGAAAGGAAGCTTGAACGGTCTTCAAAACTTTCTAACTGAGCAATTTCTGCTTCGATAGCTGCAGCGATTACCAGCACTTCAGCGTTTTCATCTTTCACTAAGTTCTTCAGTAACTCCACGTAATGATTTCCTGACACAACCGATTTTTCGTCCACGTTACATACATACAAAACAGGTTTTGCAGTGAGAAGAAAAGCGTCTGTAATATGTTCAGTGATTTTTTCATCCGTTGAAAAACTCCGAGCAGGTTTTCCCGATTCCAGATGAGCTTTGTATTGTTTCAATACTTCAATTCCTTTGGCTGCGTCTTTATCACCACTCTTCACCACACGTTCCAATCGTTGAATTTTCTTTTCGACTGATTCTAGGTCTTTCAACTGGAGTTCTGTATCGATTACTTCTTTATCACGGACAGGATTTACATTTCCGTCCACATGTACCACATTCGGATCATCAAAGCAGCGCACCACATGTATGATAGCATCGCACTCACGAATGTTGCTGAGAAATTGGTTTCCTAAACCTTCGCCCTTGCTTGCTCCTTTTACCAGTCCTGCAATGTCAACGATCTCAACAGTTGTTGGCAGTACACGCTGAGGTTTCACCAGTTCTTCCAGCTTATTGAGGCGATCATCAGGAACGGTAATCACACCAAGGTTCGGTTCGATGGTACAAAAAGGAAAATTCGCAGCCTGTGCTTTGGCATTACTAAGGCAATTAAACAAGGTTGACTTTCCTACATTCGGAAGTCCTACTATTCCGCATTTCATTATTTTCGAGTTTAGTTTGGGTTAAGAGAACCCTGCTTTTTAAGGGCTGCAAAGATAGAATTAATCATCCTTGATTTAATACTTTTGTTGTGATGAAGGAAGAATTATCAAGAATGCGCGTGGACAAATGGCTTTGGGTGACCCGGATTTTCAAAACCAGGACGCAGGCAAGTGAAGCATGCAATACAAACAGGATTCTCATTGGAGATCAGGCTGTAAAAGCATCACGGTTAATCAAAGAAAATGATGAGTTGCAAATTAAAAGAACTGGACTCACCAGGACAATCAAGATACTGAAATTGATTGAAAACCGTTTGCCTGCTAAATTGGTTGCTGAATATTATACTGATCTCACTCCTCCTGAAGAAATAGAAAGCTACCTGGCACGGACAAAAAAAATGACCATTTTCCGTGATCCCGGAACAGGCAGACCAACAAAGAGAGACAGAAGGATGCTGGATGATTTTTTCACAGAAGACTGACCAATTAACTCGCTTTTTATTCTGTTAATATTTTCTTTAAAACTCAGAACAATCAAAACTTCTGCCTGTTCTTAAAAAACTACTTTTGAGCATTCCGAAAAAAACAATCATCATGGATACTTTACAGTTAACTAAAATAGCTTCCCAGATTCGAAGAGATATTGTACGAATGGTAAATGGTGCTAACTCAGGTCATCCCGGAGGTTCGCTTGGCTGCGCTGATTTTCTTGTGGCACTTTACTTTCATTTCATGAATCATCAACCGAAAAAATTTAAGATGGATGGAATCGGAGAAGATATTTTCTTTCTGTCTAACGGACACATTTCACCGCTTTGGTACAGCGTGTTGGCGCGAACAGGTTATTTTGATACGAAGGAACTTGCGACTTTCAGGAAAATCAATTCACGTCTGCAAGGTCATCCTGCAACGCATGAAGGATTGCCGGGAGTACGCATTGCATCAGGTTCTTTAGGACAAGGCTTGTCGGCTGCCATCGGAGCATCACTTGCAAAAAAACTGAACAAGGATAATCATTTGATTTATTGTCTTTGTGGTGACGGAGAAATGGAAGAAGGTCAGATTTGGGAAGCCGTAATGTATGCAGGATCAAAAAAAGTTGACAATATCATTCTTACGATTGACGTTAATGGTCAGCAAATAGATGGATCCATTGAGCAGGTTATGCCTTATGGAAATCTCCGTCCTAAGTTTGAAAGTTTTGGATGGAAGGTCTTGGAAATGGATGGTCACAACATGCAGGAAATTGTATCAACCATTGATCAGGCAAAATCAATTACCGGAAAGCAGCAACCGATTGTTATACTCATGAAAACTGTGATGGGACAAGGCGTTGACTTCATGATGCATACTCACAAATGGCATGGCGTTGCTCCGAATGAAGAGCAGACTAAAACAGCACTTGCTCAGTTAGAAGAAACGCTGGGCGATTATTGATTCGATTTATCAGTTTGAATTTATTAATCAACTTACTCTACTTAATTAACTATTTCTGCAGGTGATATTAAAGTTCTTCGGTTCAAAGTTCAAAGTTCAAAGATTGAAGCTGGTTGCATCTTGCTTCTTGCTTCTTGCATCCTGCTTCTTTTCCTCTGCACAGAAACCAAAGAAAGAAAAAGAAGCTCCTACTCTAACAAGAATTGAATTTCTATTTGACGCTTCCCAAAGCATGTATGGTCGTTGGCAGACCGGAATGAAAATGGAAGTTGCAAAAAAATTAATGTCACAATTGCTTGACAGTCTTCGTTACCTTGATAATATTGAATTGGCTCTTCGCGTATACGGTCATCAGAAACCATATCCACCGCAGGATTGCGATGACACCAAACTTGAAGTGCCATTTGGAAAAGGAAACATTCCACGAATTAAAGAAGTATTGAATGCTCTTGTCCCGAAAGGAACAACACCAATTGCGCGTTCACTTGAACAATGCGCGAACGATTTTCCACAGAGCAAAAGCAGGAACATAATCATTCTGATAACGGATGGAATTGAAGAATGTAAAGGTGATCCTTGTGCTGTGTCACTTGCGTTACAAAAAAAAGGAGTTGCACTAAAGCCTTTTGTAATTGGGATGGGATTGGATGAAA
>JAYTXY010000131.1:0-11433 GCA_043742705.1 Bacteroidota bacterium | reverse complement strand
TCTTCGATCTGCGCTATCTGCCTTACCCTATAACCAAATGCCTGGTTGGCATTCTTGAGCATGGCATCCTTACATTTCTTCACGATATCATCCACGATCTGCATAACCTGTGAATTCTGTTCAAGGGTTTTATCCTCCAGCCAGTAATCGTGTTGCCAGTGTTCCCTGTGGAATCAAATCCACTTCAAGTTCTCCACTCAGCATTTGTCGTTCGAATTCTGCATTCTCACCAACATAAGATGAAATCATTTTTTTTATCTGACGATTTTTTAAAAGCAGACCAAGTCCGAAATCATCCACGCCTGCATTGTTTGAAATGCAGGTTAAATTCTTCACGCCCGATTTTACCAACGCAGCAATACAGTTCTCGGGAATTCCACACAGCCCGAAACCTCCAAGAGCTAAAGTCATTCCGTCTTTAATATCCTTTACGGCTTCATCCGCGTTCTTAATTACTTTATTCATATAGATTTTAATTTGCACATCTGCACATCAACAAATTTGCACATCGTTTTCATTCATATCAAATTAAAAATCCGGATTCTTTTTTTCTTCGCCCGGCTGTTTGTATTTATCACAATCAAGTTCCACGGAAATCGGCTGCGATGGTTTGTCAAAATCTCCTTTTGACAAGTTGATGGTTTTATCAGCATACACTTTTTGCATGAACAACGCCCAAATAGGCATCGCTGTTCGCGCTCCCTGGCCTTGCTCAAGCGAACGGAAGTGAACGATGCGGTCTTCGCATCCAACCCAACATCCTGAAACAAGATTCGGTGTAAGTCCCATGTACCATCCATCACTTTGATTTTGTGTGGTGCCTGTTTTTCCTGCCATTGCATTGGTGAATTTATATTGTCCGCGCAGTCGCGCACCTGTACCAAACTGAACAACACCTTCCAGCAGGTTCACCATCAGGTAAGCAGTTTCTTCACTGATAGCTTCTACTTTACGTGGAACAAAATCCTGCAACACATTTCCGTTTTTATCTTCGATGCGCGTCACATAAATCGGTTGCGTCCAAACTCCTTTGTTGACGAATGTCGAATATGCGCCTACCATTTCAAATACGGAAACATCACATGTACCAAGACAAATGGAAGGCACGGCTTCAATCGGTGTAGTGATTCCCATCTTGCGCGCAATGTCAATCATTGCCTGCGGTCCGAATTGTTTCATCAGGTATGCTGAAAGATTATTCACGGATTCAGCCAAACCATATTTCAATGTAAAGATGCCACCATTCTTTCCATCTGCATTCTTTGGAGTCCACGATGGTTGCGGAGGAGGCAATTCAATCGTCACAGGAACATTCGGAACTTTGTAGCAAGGAGAATATCCTTCCTGCATGGCAAGCGTGTAAAGAAATGCTTTGAATGTTGAACCAACCTGTCGCGTTCCTTCTTTTACGTGATCGTATTTGAAATAGCGATAATCCAATCCTCCAACCCATGCTTTTACAAAACCGGTTTGCGGCTCCATCGACATGAAACCACTCTGCAGAATTTTTTTATAATACTTGATGCTGTCAAGTGGAGACAACATAGTATCAACATCTCCCCGCCAGGAGAAAATGGTCATCTTCACTTTCTTATTGAAGATTTTTTCAATCTCTTTCTCGCTAACGCCTGAATCTTTCAGTGCGACATATCGTTCACTGTGTTTCATTGCATCGGTGACAATTTCCTTGTGCTCAGCCCATGGTTCTTTTCCCTTCCAGTGAATGAAAAATGCTTTTTGAAGTTCAGCAAGATGCTCTTTCATTGCTTCTTCCGCATAACGCTGCATACGTGAATCAATGGTTGTATAAATTCTCAGTCCGTCAGTATATAGATTATAAGGTTTTCCGTCTGCCTTCTTATGTTCTTTGCACCATTGCAGCATTTCACCGCGCAGCGTTTCACGGAAGTGTGTTGCCATTCCGTAATTGTGATCTTCCGATTGATAGTGAAGCTGTATCGGCAACGCTTTTAAAGAATCGAACTGATGTTGGTTGAGGAAATCGTATTTTCTCATTTGTGCCAACACTGTATTTCTTCTCTCTGTTGAATTCTTAGGATTGCGAACAGGATTGTAAAAAGAAGGAGCTTTCAGCAAACCAACCATCACAGCAGCTTCTTGAATATTCAACGTGCCGGGAGTTTTGTTGAAAAATGTTCTTGCTGCCGATTTAATCCCAAAAGCATTGCTTCCGAATTCCACCGTGTTGAGATACATCGCTAGAATCTCTTCTTTCGTATAGTTACGTTCGAGGCGCACAGCGATGATCCACTCCTGTATTTTTTGAAGGATGCGTTGCCATTTTGTATCCGGACGATCATGAAAAAGATTTTTCGCAAGCTGTTGCGTGATCGTGCTTCCTCCGCCAGCCGTTCCTGCTCCGGCAACAGCCCTGATCAAGCCACGGAGATCCACGCCACTGTGTTCTTCAAAGCGGATGTCTTCGGTGGCTTTCAGTGAGTTGATCAGGTTTGGTGACAATTCATAATAGTGAACATTTGTTCGGTTCTGAATGTAGTATTTGCCAAGCACGATCTGGTCGCTTGCAATGATTTCTGATGCCAGGTTACTCTTTGGGTTTTCAAGCTCCTCAAACGTTGGCAATTCTCCAAAGGATCCTTTTGAAACGAGGAAGATAAAAAAAGCGAATCCTAAAAATGGCAGCAACACAATCGCCCAAAAAATCAGCAGATATTTTTTGAAGGGAGAACTTGTTTTTTTAGTACTCATAAAGATCCTGGAATCGGTTCGGTGATGAGGGTAAAAGTAGTAAAATTTTGAAAGGATGATTTCCCGTTTTTCTGAAACAGAACGTGATTCTTTCAGTCTTATTTTTCATCCGAAAAAGTATGAGGGCATAAAAAAATCCTACCAGCGGTAAGGCTGATAGGATTCTAAAAAGGATGGGTAGTTTTTTATTTCTGCATCTTCAAAACACCCTTACTGTCTCCGCCTTTAGGAGCAGTTGACCTGAAAGTGTCATCGGAACTTACGATGTTCACGCTTTTTACCGGCATTGGATATTTCTCCACCGTTTTGTCTTCTTCCAAAATATCTTTGGATAAAGCAGATTTCAAGTTGTTCGAATACGACATTGGTGACGGAGCATTTTCTCTTAAGCTTTTTGCCAATGGCTCTGCTTCGCTCTTATCTGTAATAACAAGCACGTCCATGTTCTTTGTCTGCCAGTATTTTTTAATGGCGGTGTTTACATCAGCAAGTGTCAGCTTCGAAAGAAGGTTGTCCATTTCCATGATGTAATCTTTTCGTCCGTAGAAATTTGCATCCATGAGAAAGCCCAGTTGTCGCTCAGGGCTTTGAACATAAAGTTTCATGTAGCTGCGGAGAAAATCTTTGGTCAACTCAAAATTTTCCTGCGTCATTCCTTTTTGAATGAGTGCATCCATTTCTTTCAACACCATGCGCAAAGCAAAATGAGCGTGACCAATGTTGATATCACTGAGTTCAGGATATTGACCTTTCAATCCTTTTGCAGTTTGTACAGGGCGAATCCAGATGCTGAAATAGTTGGAGGAACGCGGAACACCGGGAGCCGGAAGCATATTGCTGCCGCCATTTTGATACCATTCAATGTAAGTATAGTCACCATAATTCATGGAACGCGATTCACGGATTTTTTGGTACAAGCGTGAATACGATTTGCGGTGTTCGCCTAACCATGAGTTCGCTACCATCAACGCAGCGAAATCATCTTTGGCACGTGTGATATCAATCGGGAAACCTGCGAAGATGGCGGAACCAAGTGCGTTATCTTTTGAAACGATCTCCACATTCATTCCGTCAGGCATTTTTGCTTTTCCCGGAGCAGGAACTACAGGAGCGACAGGGGAGAGTGCATTCATGTCGGATTTAATTCGTGTAAGAAATTCAGGAGAATAATTTCCTGCAATTCCGATGGTGATGTTGCTTCGCGTAAAGAAATTTTTGTAATGTGATTTTGCATCTTCCAGCGTAATGGATTTTAATCCTTGTGTAGTTCCTGAAGTGAGGTGCTGATAGTTTGTACCGCGGAAAAGAAACTCTTCCAGCGCTTTCTTGCTGTATTCTTCATCGGATGAAGCACGGATTACCTGGTCAACATAATTTTGCTGGTTTGATTTCACACGGTCGAAATCATCCTGGGAGAACGAAGGCGTCAGCATCAATCCTTTGATGATCGGATAAAATTGCTCGAGAAAATTTTTCGGTACTTCAAAGGTGAAGACAGAAACCTCTTTATCCGTAGACGAAGAATAAAATGCTGACCATGGATAAATCTTATCGGTGATTTGAGAATTGGTCAGGTCCTTTGTTCCGCCTTCTGTGATCAATGATGTGGTTAATTCAGTAAGTCCTTCTTTTCCTTTCGGATCACAGATGGAACCGTTTCTGAACATCAGCTTAATCACAATTTTATTTGACTTCGGCATCTTCAGCTCAATCACTTCTTGTGAAAAAGCAGAAGTGAAAATGATACTGAAGAGAGCGAGTAATGTTATTTTGATTTTCATTTGTTGTCTTTTTAAAGTTTTCAATAATCAATATGTACCGATAAATGATCAATAAAATTATTTCACTCCAACATCAGCACCCGGTGAAATGGTTGCAACCGTAAGTGCGGTGTTTACAAAATACTTGTTCGCCACTCTTAGTATATCATCAACAGTTACTTTGTCATACAAGGCATACAAACGATTCAGTGACTCAGGATCACCGGTAAGCCAGGTATAATGTGATAATGATTCTGCGATCGAAGTCGGGTTATCAATTCCCATGGCGAAACTGTATTTCAGGTGTGACTTGGTATCAGCAAGAACCTGCGCATCTGCTTTTTGCACTTTAGCCGCTTCCAGAGCTTTTGCAATCTCATCTTTTACATATTGCATGTCTTCCGCTTTTACAAGCGATGCGGAAACATTGAAAAGATTCGGATCACGTGTATCATAAGCGCCACCTTGAATGCCGCGAACTTTCTGCTCGTTGAGTACTAACTTTTTGTAAAGCTCACTTTTTTCAGAAAACAAAATGGAAGACAACACATCCAATGCAGGCATATCCATGGTTTTGTCATCGAAAGCCGGACCTTTGTAATTCAAACTGAGGAAAGGAGGGAAGCCTGCTTTCTGAATGTGTGTATAACGAGTTTCAGTTTGTGTTGGCTCCTGCGGAATATTGGAAACAAAATTTCCACGTTGCCATTTACCGAAATACTTTTCCGACAATGCTTCAACGCGTTCCGGAGTTACATCACCAACTACAATGATGGTTGCATATTCAGGACGATAAAAACGATTAAAAAATTCAATAGAATATTCATATTGGTTCGGCATATCAACGATGTCTTTGAAATATCCCATCGTGGTGTGAGCATAAGTATGAGTTGTAAAAGCAGTTTCCGAAATTTTTTCATCCAGTTGAGCGTAAGGGCTTGCAGAATTTTTAGTGTATTCACCTTTCACAGCTCCAGCTTCTGTTTTGAAATCCTGTATTGAATATTTCAGATTCTGAAAACGGTCTGCTTCCACTTCAAACATAGTTTCAAGTTTGTTGGCGCTGCCCGTCATGTGATAGAGTGTTCGGTCATCGCTGGTGTTCGCGTTTGCGGAAGCACCGGTGCTTTTCAATACTTCACTGTATTTTTCCTTCGGGTATTTATCGGTGCCGCGAAACATCATGTGTTCAAAGAAATGTGCGAAACCTGTTTTGCCGGGCTCCACTTCATTGCGCGAACCAGTGCGGATCAAAATGTAGAAAGCAGCAAGCCCCGGACTGTCATAAGGAACAGTGACAACGTTTGCTCCGTTCGCAAGTTTTTTCTGGTAGATCGGATACGGAAGAATTTTTTCATCGGAACCGTCTCCGGCGAAAGCGTTGCTCATCAGTATGAGCGAAGCCACCATGAACATCATTATCTTTTTCATGAGTTTGTGAATTAAGGGTTGAATCAAATCAAGGAGACGAAAATAGAATAATAAAATTAGTCATTAAGTTATAATGGTGTTAGAGAAAAGTTAAAATCTACGAATTGCGAATTGATACGAATTGACTAGTGAAAAGGAACTCATTTAAGAGAACAGACTTTCAGAATAAAAATGACTAATCCTATTACTAAAAGAGGGACTAAATAATTTCTGATACTTTTATCAGAACTTTCTTCTCTTGCCAATCTGATCAGAAAACTTTCCACGAAATCCAATAAACATCCATCATACAAACGCCCTGGTAAATGTGTGCTGATTCGTATATTCGTATCAATTCGCAATTCGTAGATTTTTTATTCCACCTTCTCGATTCTCAATCCGGCATCTAAAATTTGTGGAAGTGGATTTACACGCATCGCCTGTTGAAGTTCGAAGTGATACATTCCTGCTTCTGGAAAACGGAATTTCCTTTTGAATAAAATACGGTTATCCCAGATGTCGCCGGATCCGTTGCCCAGCCATCTTCCATGATCATCAGCAAGTGTGAGTTCCACGGTGTCGCGCGATTCCTGGTCTTTCGGTGTATGAGTAGTAAGAAATAAGTAAAGGTTGCTGAACTGGTATCCGCCTGCATTTCGAATGTTGACGTAAATGTTGTGCAGTGAAACAGTATCTGTGATTTCGGCATCGAGCCGCACGATGTTATTCATCTCCCACTTGTTCTCCCGGATTTCAATATTTTTTTCGAACACCACAGCGCGATCGCAGGAAGCGAGAATTACAATTACTGATGAGATTAAAAGTATGTGAATGTTTTTCAAACGTAAATGATTAAAAGATTTTTTATTTTTTATTGATCGCAGTACGCAAATCTCATTACGCCCATCGCAAATCGCACATCCTTTTTTTTCTATTCCTTGTTTTCAGTTGGTGGCTGAGGATTTCTGGGAGGCTGCTGTCGTTGTGGACGGTTTCTGTTTTGTTGGTTTGGCTGTTGCTGCCCGGGTTGTTCCGGCTTATTTTGTTGCTGACCGGATTGTTCCGGTTTGTTTTGTTGTTGATCCGGCTGCTGCGGTTTATTTTGTGGTGGTCTTGGTTGTTGTGGTTTGTTTTGTTGATTCGGATTTCGTTGTTGTCCTCCCTGTTGTGATTGCTGCGGGTTCGGCTTATTCTGTTGATTTGGATTTCTCTGTTGCTGACCTTGTGGTTTATTTTGTTGCGGCCTGTTTTGTTGCTGCGGATTTCGTTGAGGTTGCTGTCCGCTCTGCGGTTGCGTTGCAGCAGCTGCCTGATCACCCGGCTGTCCGCTTTTCTTTTTCTTCTTCTTTCTCTTCTTTCCTTTTTTGTCCATCCTGTCGATGCGATCTTGTCCGACTACATTTTCAAAATCAGGAGTTGTATCTATTTCTTCTTCCTCTTCAAAATCTTTTAGATCAACAGGTTTGATTTGTTGTTTGTTCAGCGCAATGATTTCATTTACACGGTCTACAGAAATAGGAATCCAGTTGCCGCCCTCACCGCCTTCATTTGCATCGCGTCTTTCCCGGCTTTCAAGATTATCGTACGCAAACCACATTAACCGTTTGAAAATATCAGTCTTGCGATGAGAAGCTCTTCCTTTTTCAGTTTCGATGACAACATTTGTATTCGGAAAATCCCGCAGTGTATCCATGTAACTGTCCAACTCATAGTTAAGACAGCATTTCAGTTTACCGCATTGTCCCGCGAGTTTGGCAGGGTTCAATGCGAGGTTCTGATACCGGGCAGCGCTGGTAGAAACCGTTTTGAAATCAGTGAGCCAGGTGGAGCAACACAATTCCCTTCCGCACGAACCGAGACCACCAAGTCTGCTGGCTTCCTGTCTCATTCCGATTTGTCTCATCTCCACGCGAACTCTGAATTCTTCTGCAAGTTTTTTAATCAGTTCGCGAAAATCTACACGGTCATCCGCAGTATAATAGAAAGTTGCTTTTTTTCCGTCTCCCTGAAATTCCACATCGCTAAGTTTCATACTCAGTTTCATATTCTGAATGATGGTGCGTGTACGGCTTAATGTGGATGGTTCAAGTTCTTTTACCTCATACCATTTATCAACTTCGTTCTGTTTTGCTTTTCTGTAAAGTGATCTTATCTGATCAGAGGTTTCAGTAAGACCTTTTTTCTTCAGTTGAAAACGCACGAGTTCTCCTGCCAGTGAAACAACGCCTACATCATGACCGGGCATAGCTTCAACGGCAACAGTGTCACCGGTTTTTAGCGCAATGTTTTCTTTGTTTCGGAAAAACTCTTTACGACTGCCTTTGAAACGAACTTCTACGAGATCGTAAGGAGCCTGACCGGCAGGCAATGTCATTTCTGTAAACCAGTTGAACACATTCAGCTTGTTGCATCCGCCTGTTCCGCAGGTTCCGTTACTTCGGCATCCTCCCGGCTTTCCGTCTTTACCTGTGCTGCATGAACTGCATCCCATTTTTGTGATTGATTATTTTTGATTGAATATTTTATATTCTAACCTCTAACTTTAACCTTTAACCTTTAACCTTTAACCTTTAACCTTTAACCTTTAACCTTTAACCTTTAACCTTTAACCTTTGAACTAAACAAGCTAACAAAGATAATACATTCAAGAACGACTTTACTTCATCCTCAACAAGTGATGCATCGTAAATGAAAGATCCGTAAAGAGAATTTTCGAATTCGCATTTCGCTCGAGATGAAAGTGTGCTTTGTTTAACTCGTCTGCAAATTGTCCGGCATTTTTTTGATTTACAAAAGGAGCGAAGCGTTTAAAGTCTTCAAGTTCTTTGCCTTCCATTCGTATTAGCGATTCATCTCCATAGTTGATAACCAGGCATTCTCGGGCAATGTGGAGAGCTGTCTGTAAAAACAGTTTTTGTTTTTCGCGTCCCGTCTTACTCATTGATTCAGAAAACTCAGCAATCCCTGTTACGTTTGATTTCAGACAGTATCGCATCCAATCGAGAAAAAGTTTTGCCTCGTCTTCTTCTTCCGGATCGTTGTTCATCAACAGCAAAGCTTCGCGATAACTTCCATTCGCGCGGTGAACAATTTTTTTTGCCGCTTCAGGCTGAAGTTCATGTTTGCTTACCAATGCTTCAAGCATTTCTTCGTCCTTGATCCGGTTGATTTTGATCAATTGTGTTCGTGAAGCAATCGTACTGATAATCCGTTCGTGATTTTCGGCAACCAACAGAAATAACGTCTGATCCGGAGGCTCTTCAATAATCTTCAGCAATTTATTCGCTGTGGAGATGTGCATCTTTTCCGGTAACCAGATGATGACAACTTTATATCCCGATTCAACACTTTTTAAACTCAGCCTGCGTAAAATATCTGCGCTTTCTTCTACAGCGATAATTCCTTGCTTGTTTTCAATCTCAAGAAGAGCAACCCAATCATTAAAATTCTGATACGGATTTTCAATGACGGCCTTGCGCCAGTCTTCCACGAAATCAATACTCTTCGGCTTTGTAATTTTTTCTTTCGGTGCAACGGGATATGAATACGTAACATCCGGGTGAACCATCTTATTCATCTTGACACAGGCAGCACATATTCCGCAGGAATCTTCATTGCCCGGGTTTTCACACATAAGATATTGTGCGTATGCAATTGCCACCGCAAGATTCCCGGAGCCTTCCGGACCAAGAAAAAGCTGGGCGTGGCTCACACGGTTTTCTTTCACCGCATTGATGAGCTGCCGCTTTATTACCAGTTGACCAATGATACTTTTAAACTGCATGATGGCAAATGTAGGAAATCGATCATCAAATCGGCTAATGCATACATTTGTCTTTCCTAAATAAAAAAGGGATGACAAATTATAAATTCGGTACCAACGCCATTCATGCCGGGCAAGAGCCTGATCCAAGTACAGGCGCAATCATGACGCCTATTTACCAGACTTCCACGTATGTGCAGGAACGTCCCGGTAAACACAAAGGGTTTGCGTATGCGCGCGGAAAAAATCCAACGCGCATTGCATTGGAGAAATGTATTGCATCACTTGAGAATGCAAAACACGGATTGTGTTTCAGCAGCGGCATGGGAGCAACCGATGCTATTATGAAATTACTGAGACCCGGCGATGAAGTGATTGCTACCGATGATATCTATGGCGGATCGTACAGGATGTTCACGAAGGTTTTTGCGCACTTTGGAATCGTGTTTCATTTTGTTGATATGAGTGATGAGAAAGCGATCAGTAATCTTGTCAATGCAAAAACAAAAATGCTTTGGGTGGAAACACCAACGAATCCGATGATGAAAATTATTGATCTGGAAATGTGCGCAAAAATCTCTCGTGCCAATAAACTTATTCTTGCCGTTGACAATACGTTTGCATCTCCTTATTTACAGACACCACTTGATCTTGGTGCCGATATTGTAATGCACTCCGTTACAAAATACATTGGTGGGCATTCAGACCTCGTGATGGGAGCAACTTGCACGAACGATGATTCATTGCACGAACAACTTGCTTTCATAGCGAATTCCTGTGGCGCTGTTCCCGGGCCGATGGATAGTTTTCTTACGCTCCGAGGAATCAAGACCCTGCATTTGCGCATGGAGCGTCATTGCAGTAATGGAAAAGTAATTGCAAACTATCTCAGGCAACATCCGAAAGTTGACAAAGTATACTGGCATGGTTTCCCTGATCATCCCGGGCATGCGATTGCAAAAAAACAGATGAAAGATTTCGGAGGAATGATTTCATTTACCTTGAGAGGAAATTCGATGGAAGAAGCATTTAACATGGCTTCCAGAACAAAAATTTTTGCGCTTGCAGAATCATTGGGCGGTGTAGAATCCATCATTGGTCATCCGGCTTCCATGACACATGCTTCTATTCCAAAAGAATTAAGGGAAAAAGCGGGAGTGGTTGATTCATTACTTCGTTTAAGTGTCGGGGTGGAAGATGTGGAGGATTTGGTAGAAGATTTAAGGCAGGCGATAGGGTAATTGTCAATAGATTGTCATGGTTTTTCAAGGGCTGTCTTTTTCATATACTTCACCAAAAGAAATATTACATTTGCTTTTCACTAACTTTATTAAGCATAATTATCAATGAAGAAATTATACTTGTTACTATTGGTATCTGGTTTTCTAAGCAATTTACTTTTTGCTCAAACCCGTAAGTATTGTCACACGGATGAAGTGTATTGGGAAACCGTAAGAACTCATCCCGAAATTCTTGATGCTCAGCGACAACTTGAAGATTTTACAAAACGTTTCGAGCAGACTCATACTTCGACACCTGGTGCAAGAACTGCATCAACGATTTATGTGATTCCTGTTGTTTTTCATGTGATCCATGAGTATGGCTCTGAGAACATCAGTGACGACCAGATCAAAAAGGCGATAGACATTCTGAACAGCGATTACGGTGGAGGTAATTTTTTTCATGACGGAAGCGGTTGGGATACCACTGTCACCATTGCCGATTTCAAAGGAAGGCAGGCAAATATCGGCATTCAGTTTAAACTGGCTA
>JAYTXY010000130.1:0-6080 GCA_043742705.1 Bacteroidota bacterium | reverse complement strand
GTCATCACCGGAATAACAGGACCAAATTGCTCTTCGTCATACACACGCATGGTTGAGTTCACAGGATACAAAACAGCAGGATACATAAAACTTTCATTCACTTCTCCCCCGTTTTCATTGATGATGGCTGCTCCTTTACTGATTGCATCATCGATTAATTCTCTCAGATAAGTTGTCTTTCCCTTTTCTGGCAACGGAGTGAGAGACACTTTATCATCCCAAGGCATTCCGCATTTCAGTGTAGCAAGCTTTGCATTGAACTTTGCTAAGAATTCCTTTGCAATCTTTTCATGGACATAAATCATTTTCAAAGCCGTGCAGCGCTGACCGTTGAATGACAACGATCCCATGATACATTCATCCACTGTAAGATCAAGATCTGCATTCGGAAGAATAATAGCAGGATTTTTTGCTTCCAGTCCGAGTGCTGCTCTCAGTCTGTTCGGATGCGGATGTTGCTTCTTTAAAATGTTGGCAACACGACTTGTTCCGATAAATGCAAGCACATCAATCTTCCCGCTTTCCATCAATGCTCCGGCAGTTTCCGCACCGGAACCATAAATGATGTTGATCACTCCTTTCGGAAAACAATCACGAAACACTTCAAGCAACGGATAGTTCAGCAACACTCCGTAACGCGCAGGTTTAAAGATCACTGAATTTCCCATGATCAAAGCCGGAATAAGATTTGAATACGTTTCGTTCAGCGGATAATTATATGGACCCATGCATAACACAACACCAAGCGGACCTCTTCGAATCTGAGCAAACACACCTTGAACATTTTGAATGCGTGAACTGTTTCTGTCCAATTCTTTCAACGCATCAATCGTATCACGAATGTAATCTACAGTTCTGTCAAACTCCTTTTGTGAATCACCAAAACTTTTTCCGATTTCCCACATCAGAATTTTTACGACTTCATCGCGCTTCTCTTTCATCTTGCGCGCAAAGTGCGTAAGATGCTCTACACGTTTCTTCACGCTCATAGTCGCCCACTCTCCACGTCCGTTGTCGTACGACTTCACAGCAGCATCCAATGCCTTCAATGCTTCCGCATGATCGAGAACAGGTTGAGATCCCAATCTCTTCTGAACGAGTTTACCATTTTCATGGATGAAGACAGGAGAATACACATCCTGCGTCTTTCCTTCCCACGTAAGAAGTTCACCATTCAATAAATATTGTCGTTGCTCAATGGAATGATCAAAAGCATGTTGAGCAGGAATTGCTTTCTGATCAGGGAAAATGTTTTCGAGTTTTGAAGTTTTAACCATGGTTGATTGAATTAAAAAAAGTTAATGAGTGCGGATAAAGATACAAAATGAAAACAGGCTACGAGATACTTTCCGGAGTATCTTAGTGTTTCTATGTGCTCTTAGTGTCTTAGTGGTTATATTCTTACCACTAAGAACACTAAGTTGCACTGAGAATTAATCATTCTTATTTTTTTCTGACATGCTTCAACACCAATAGATTTAGCGCATTACTTCCTAATCCTTCCAGGTTGTTCTGAGTAAGCCGAAGCGCTTTGTCATAATACAAAACAATCACAGGTGATTCATCCATCACGAGTTGATCCATTTGTCGGTACAATGTATAACGGATGCTGTCATTCACTTCCACAGCAGCTTGTTCATACAACGCATCAAATTTAGGATTTGAAAAGAGCGTGTAATTAGGTCCGGCAGGAGTAAAATTCTTCGAGTAGAACAGTGCGAGATAATTTTCCGCATCAGGATAATCTGCAATCCACGAGCCGCGGAAAAAAGAGAGTTTTTTTTCCGCAACCATCTTGCGATGCACAGAAGCCTGATTCACGTCAATCTTGATTTTGAAACCAAGATCTTCCCACTGGCTTTTGATATACTCGCACAAATCGGTGTATGATGTTGTTGTACTCATGGTGATGACAGGTAAATTTTTTCCATCAGGATATCCGGCTTTAATCAATAACTCTTTTGCAAGAGAAGGATTGTAATCATATCCTATAACTTCATCTTCATCGAAAGAAGGAAGTCCGGGAGGAACAAAGCCTGAAGTTCCCGCAGTGCCAATGTTGTTACGCAAATAAGTCATCATCTTGCCTCGATCGAAACCGCAATTCAACGCCTGCCTGATCAATTTATTCTTTAACGGATTTCCTTCCATTGTTGCTGAAGAACTGTCCATGAGAATGCCAAGGTATTCTGTATTCAGATACGGTTGCGTTTCCATCCTGAAACGATTTTTATATTTCGGTTGCAATTCTCCTGCACGCGTGAGCAGTTCATCCTTGTAACTTGCATCTACAGCAGAAAGAAAATCAAGGTTGCCTTTCAGAAATTCGATGAAAGCACTTTGCTTGTCGGAGAGAAAAGAAATTTCAACTGCATCCAGATAAGGCAACTTCTTTCCAAGAGAATCTCTTTCAAAATAATTTTCATTCTTCAGAAAAATCAGTTTTACTCCTTCCTTCCACAACTTAAATGTAAACGGACCGGTGCCAACAGGATGATTTCTAAAATCAGTTCCATATTGTTCGACCGCTTCCTTAGGAACAACAGAACAATACGGCATGGTAAGCAAACCGAGAAAAGGAGGAAAAGGTTTTTCAAGATGAATGGTGAGCGTTGAATCATCCGTTGCTTCTACTCCATTCATAATTCCTGTTGAATCCTTTCTTACACGATTCATCACCCAAGCTCCCGGAGCAGCGAGTTTGGGATCCATTAAACGATGGAAACTATAAACGAAATCATGAGCATTAACTTTGCGAATTGCGAATTGCGAACTGCGAACTTTTTCAAGTGGTTCATCAGCATGAAAAAAAACATCTTGTCGTAAATGAAAAGTATAAGTCGTTCCGCTATCCAAAATTTTCCAACTGGAAGCAATGCACGGTTTAATTTTCAGCTGATCATCCAGCTGTACTAACCCATTGTACAACTGAACGCAGGCCCAGATGTTTGCCTGGTCTTTGGCGAAAGCAGGATCGAGCGAGGTTATAACGGAAGCTTCGTTGTAACGGAAAACAGTTTTCCCTGCATCGGTTTGATGAGAACGATTGCAAGAATAAGAAACAACTACAGCTAAAATGAACGAAATGATTTTCTTCAACATCTAAGCAAAAATATTCTTTTAGGTAGTCTTTGAAAGGAAGGGTGAAAAAAATTATGAACGACATTTATCGGTACAAGTTACTAATCTGTACGAATGTACAAATCAAGGCATATTCGTAAATTCGTATCGATTCGTAATTCATAGCAAAGATTATCTTTGCCACCTGATGAACAACCAAACAACTGTTGCATTTCATACTCTCGGCTGCAAGCTCAATTTTGCGGAAACTTCTACCATTGGCAGACAGCTAAAGGATGAAGGTTTCCAAAAGGTAGAGTTTGAAAATCCTGCTGATGTGTATGTCATCAACACGTGTTCAGTCACTGAGAATGCAGACCGGGAATGCCGCGCTGTTGTTAGAAAAGCATTGCAGCAGAACCCTTCTGCTTTTGTCGCTGTCATCGGTTGTTATGCGCAGCTAAAGCCGGAAGCAATCGCAAGTATCGAAGGTGTTGATTTGGTGTTGGGCGCCACAGAGAAGTTTAACATTGCTCGTTACCTCGACTCATTTCATAAAAAAGAGATTGCAGAGATTCATTCCTGTGAAGTAGAATCAGCTGATTTGTTTATCAGCTCCTACTCTCTTGGTGATCGCACACGCGCTTTCCTGAAAGTTCAGGATGGTTGCGATTATTCCTGCACGTATTGTACAATTCCTCTTGCCCGCGGAGCAAGCCGTAGTGACACCATTGAACATGTAGTTGAACAGGCAAAAGAAATTGCTGCAAAAGGTGTAAAGGAAATTGTGCTGACGGGGGTGAATATTGGGGACTTCAGCCCATCCCCAACCCTTCCCGAGGGGAAGGGAGATGGAAAATTTCTTGACCTGATTCGCGCGTTGGATTCTCTCCCCTTTGGGGAGAGCCAGAGTGGGGCTGGAATTGAAAGGTTCCGCATCTCTTCTATCGAACCGAATTTGCTGACGGATGAGATCATTGAATTTGTTGCTGCATCAAAAAAATTCGTTCCGCATTTTCACATTCCGCTTCAAAGCGGTTCAGATAAAATTCTGAAGTTGATGCGGAGAAGGTATTTGAGCAATTTGTATGTTGAACGTGTTCAGAAAATAAAATCATTGATGCCTCATTGCTGTATTGGCGTGGATGTGATTACAGGTTTTCCAGGCGAAACAGAAGCTGACTTTCTCGAGACGTATAATTTTCTTAACACCTTGGACGTTTCTTATCTTCACGTGTTTACTTATTCAGAACGCGACAACACAGAAGCTTTAAAGATCAAAGAAGTTGTTCCGATTGCCGAACGGAAAAGAAGAAATAAGATGTTGCGGATTCTTTCTCAGAAGAAACTGAATCATTTTTACCGGTCTCATCTGGGCGAAACACACACAGTCCTTTTTGAAAAGCAAGAGAATGACGGAATGATGCATGGTTACACAAAAAATTACATCAAAGTAACGCTTCCGTTTGATGAATCATTATCGAAACAACTTGTTGATGTCACACTTACTCAAATTGATGACACGGGAAATGTGACTGGAAAAGTTTTGTATGAAATGTCAGAGGTTAGTTCTTAGTTCAAAGTTCAAAATCTTCACTATTCAATTCATAATTTATAATTTCCCAAAGTGTATCCTACCATCTCCGACCTGCTGAAAGATCTTTTTGGAATCAACATTCCGCTGCCGATTCAGTCGTTCGGATTTTTTGTTGCAATTTCATTTTTGCTCGCTGCGCTTACGTTATCGCTGGAATTAAAGAGAAAAGAAAACAACGGAATACTGAAATCATCAACGAAAAAAACACTACAAGGAGAGCGCGCAAAAATTTCAGAATTGGTTTTCTCAGGAGTCATCGGTTTCTTCATCGGATACAAAATCATTTTTTTCATTTTTAATTACCGGGAACTTGTTGCCAGTCCGCAGGAAGCATTGCTTTCAACAAAGGGAAATTTTTTGGGAGGAATCATCATCGCTGCCGTTTCAGTCTATCTCAAATACCGCGAGAAAGAAAAAACCAAAAAAGAAAAACCTGAATGGGTGGAAGAAACTGTTCATCCATACCAACTTGTTGGTAATTTCACCATGGTTGCTGCCGTTGCTGGTTTACTCGGTGCGAAAATTTTTCACAACCTTGAAAACATCAATGACTTTGTAAGAAATCCCATTGATGCCTTGCTTTCTTTCAGCGGACTTACCATGTATGGAGGATTGATTGTTGGTGGCGCTGCCGTAATCTGGTATGGAAGAAAAAATGGAATTCCTGCTTTACATCTTTCAGATGCAGCCGCTCCGGGATTGATGCTTGCTTATGGTTTCGGACGAATCGGTTGCCAGGTTGCCGGAGACGGTGATTGGGGAATTGCAAACACAGCACCGAAACCAAACTGGATGAGTTTTCTTCCTGACTGGTTCTGGGGTTATCGTTATCCACACAACGTGGTGGGCGAAGGAATTCCGATTCCGGATTGCACGGGAAAGCATTGTTTCATGCTCGATCAACCTGTTTTCCCTACTCCATTGTATGAAAGCATTGTTTGCATCGCACTGTTTTTTTTACTGTGGGCGTTTCGAAAAAAATTCACTACTCCAGGAGTGATGTTCTTTGCTTACCTGTTGCTGAATGGAATTGAACGATTTTTTGTTGAACTGATTCGTGTCAATACGAAATACCACATCAATGGATTTGAGTTTACACAGGCGCAGCTTATTTCGGTTTGCCTGATTTTATTGGGAACAGGAGGAATTTTTTATTGTCGCTCAAAAGTGCAAAAGGCACAAAGTCTGTAACATGGAACTACAGAAACTTTGTAATCAGGTTTGTGAATTGTCAGTTGAAGTTGGAGCCTTCATCCGCACCGAACGAAAAACCTTTTCTGCTTCTTCCATTGAACATAAAGGTCCGAACGACTTGGTTTCTTATGTCGACAAAACAGCGGAGCAGAAATTAGTAGATGGACTCAGTAAGTTTTTTCCGGAATCCGGTTTCATCACGGAAGAAAATACAATCAGCACAAAAGGT
>JAYTXY010000129.1:0-15905 GCA_043742705.1 Bacteroidota bacterium | reverse complement strand
CCGGAATCAGGACACAGGTAACTATCTTCACCAAATGCAACGTTTAACCGTTCTCCGGTTTCAACATTGATAGCATAGCCCGGAAAATAACTGAAACCTGTATCACCGGCAATTACGTTTCCATTGATATCAAGTGACGGACTTTTTCTCAGCAAACATTTTATTGCACGACCTACCGCTTTTGATTGAACAGGTTGCTCTTCAAGCACCATACATTTAGTCCAGTATCTCTTATCAGGAGTAAATACAATATTGACACTTGCCTGCGCAGCGAATTTATTGTTAGTAGTAGAGATATCTGAATTGTTATAGGCAGGACCGTTGTGGCTGGCAGAGCGCTGAACAAATTTATAAGGAGCCCATGTACCGCCAATTAATTTTTCCCAGGCCTGCGTTCCATCGAGAGTACCCGTACCGTTATATGGATAATCGCTGGCGTTTTTACCACTTGCAATCCAGTCACGCCCGATAATGTCATCCCTATCAGCAAGTCCTGTCAGCCAGTTCTTATCACCTTCAGCAAAAGATAAATTCGCTTCAATAAATCCCGGAACAGGAACACCGTTTACAAAATCTCCGGGGTTCAACGTTTTCACAATCTTCTGATTAATATCAAGATCATACAACTGTGTCATGTTGATATAAAATCCATAATCAGGAACAATAGCAGGATTGTTCGCGTCCGGAAATTGCAATTGGTCATAAGGAGTCCTCAGGGTTTTTACAGAAGATGACGTAACACCAGTAGCGAGGTTTGTAAGTGTCCACATCGTATCCGTAACGATGGAGGAATCTGCATGAAAGGAACCAATAACTGCATCGTGTGATGAAGCGGCTGTAGTAGCAATTGTATCCACTTTCACGATTTCCCTTATCTGAAATGTACCTCCAACCACCTTCACAGGATCATAAACGCGAATATCAACAGGCCCTCTTGATCGTTCGTAAGCTGGGTGAAGACAACGGTTTGGATTGGTTGTGTTAAAAATAATTTCATCGATAGATGCCTGAGTCATATCAAGAGCCAGTCTGTCTGAACCAATAATGTGACCATTCCCTTGTCCTTCAAGACGGGTAATCTTTGGGCCGTCTCCAAAAGCAGAATTCAGTACCAATCCACCGGCTTCAACTTCCTTGATGTGAGGAATTCCAGTGTAAGTATTGATTCTTCTTCTTCCTGAGATATAAGGTTTACCGTCACCATCGGTAGTATTGTTATAATTGAATTCATCTGCCTCTACCCTGTTGTAGCCATAAGCGATAACAGTATAATAGTATGTTTTGTGGTTGATCAGATCATCGTTTCCTGTTGCAAACTTATCTTTCTTAATTCTGAAAACATGACGTAATCCGTTGTCGGCTCCGTTCACTTCTTCAACACCATAAAAAGCTGATGTGTTCGGATCTTTAAATTGATTCACGATTTGTCCCACACCATTTTTTGTATCACACTGGAACACGAGGCGCGCTTTGGCAACATCATGAATGTCGTTGGTGGTAACAGTCGGATCTTTTAATTGAAACACCTGGTAACCTTCAAAGTGATAGCGTGGATCAGAAGTAGAAATAGAAAGGTTAGGATCAATTTCCGTATAGACTTCATTAAAATTATTCGAGACAGCCGGGTTGGTAATTGCAAACAGCAACTCTCCGTCAAATTCACGAATACTCAGATCAGGAGCATCCGGACCGTTGGTAATGGCGAAATTATGATCGAACAATTTTTGCGCTTTATCATCTGCATTACGAATCAACTGAACAGACGCCAACTGACCGCCACTTGAAGCTCTGCCCCAAACTGCTCCTGTGGTAATGTAATTAACAGCACCGGGTTGCAAGGTGAAAGGTCCTGCAGACTGAAGAAACCGTCTGTCGTCAGGACTATTCCCTGCTGCCACTTCATCCCAAAGCGCTGCGGGCGCAACTCCGTAAGTTCCCCAATGGTTCGGATCCGAATCTCCGGGAAACATAAAATCACAAGTATCGGCAGTAGTACCCTGACCACCTCCGTGTCCGTTTCCACCATACGTCATCCTTATTCCATCTTTCCAGATACCTTTCATGTAGTTATAATAATCCGTTGCA
Organism: Bacteroidota bacterium; assembly: GCA_043742705.1. GTDB lineage: Bacteria > Bacteroidota > Bacteroidia > AKYH767-A > 2013-40CM-41-45 > JAPLDA01. The sequence continues at coordinate 13,820 of JAYTXY010000129.1, read as the reverse complement.
GTATTCGGATTTCCGATAAAAGATCCATCGTTATTATAATATACAAACTTAGACATGATGATAAGTTCGGGCAGCACTGAGTCCGGTACACTTTGTCTCACACCATTTGCATCGATGTAATAAGTACAGTCCAGGCAACTATCCCTGTCATTATCTAATCCATCGCCCACATCAGCCTTCGGTCCCTGAAAAAAGTCATAACCGATTGAAGGGGGGTTGAAACCATAACCGGTAATACCCTCATCGTAATTATCACCGTTGTAACAATATCCGAATCCTCTTTTCACATCACAACCAACATAATCATCCAGGTAATTTCCAAGATCAGGATCCACCCAGGCACCAAAATAAGTACGATTGATGGTGTTTGCTGAACGATTGATAATTTTATATTTATAAAACGTCATGTTGTTCACCTCATCATTTGTAGCAAAAGCAAATGCCTGAGCCTGAATTTCAAGGCCAACTACATTTCCACCTGTCTCTGAATGCGTGTTTCCAACATCATTAAATACCCACCAAATGGTTTGGTCACCGAGAAGATATTCTCCGGTTGCGCTTAAGGCATCCGGAACATCAGACGGAATATTCAGGTTGTAGCCCGGGTAATCTCCATCTAACGGATCATAATATCCGTCACTGTTTGCATCATGAAAAGGAGCAAGAGAATTTGAAACATCAAAATTACCCTTAGCCGGCCATTCTTTGATATCGGTAATCGGAGCCGAGTGATCACTTACAGAAAATGCCTGTACTTCTTCCACTGTTAACCTCCAATGCCTGTCATACCTGGCACAAATAGTAGCGGAAGTTGTTGCAGCTCCTCCGGTTGTATCAACAGGTCCCGGCCAAAAATCACTACCACTTTGACGGTAAGTTTGAGCAGCCACTTTCAATCCGCCTGAATTATCCTGGCCTCCGATCCAAAGTGCTCCTGCAAAAAGGGAATACTTCTTTGAGTCCTTTGGAACTTCGTACTGAGCATTACCTACTAAATCCCACCACATATCACCGTTGATGAAGATCGGAGTGCGAATGTTATTAATGTCCAGGTCTTTCCGCGAAGTGGATTTACTGCAGCTTGCGGCTATTTGATTTCCTCCGGATGGAGCAGCGGTTCGATGAGAACCAACATTTTCTCTCGCAGAAAGAAATTGAACCGAACCCATTATAAAGATGGAAACAAAGGCAAACTTTTTCAACTTATTATTCATGATGATTGAGTTTCTAAATTCGATTTATGATCTTGTAATTAAAAGTTCAGTTGAAGTCCTAAACGGATTCTTCTGGGCAAACTGTAGTTGCCCGGAGAATTTACTGCGATCTGGTACATGTCAACATACGATTCAGGGCTTAACTGAACATTAGTCTGGGCAATTCCCTCAGGAGAAGACAAATAGCCATCATCATTCGGATTCCCTGTTGCTGCATAGACATTAATAATGTTCAATGCATCCAGCACGTTCAACACCTGCAGGTACACATTCAAAGACAATGGCTTGCGGCCTTCTCCATCCTTTTTCTTACCCATTTTAACATCAAAACTTTTGTCAACTTTTGCATCGATTCTGAACTGCCAAGGATACCGTGAACCATTGATAGATCCCGAAATTGTAGAGCGGTTGTTAGCAGTATTAAAATCAGCAGTCGGAACGATGTTACTCTGGCGTGTATAAGGCGTACCTGAACCTCCGCGGAATACAAAGTTCAAACCTGCATTTGAAAATATTTGCTTGTTAAACCAAACAGGACCATCATAATCTTTTCCCGATCCGTAATGAAAGTCAACGGAAGCCACAAATGTATGACGCTGATCAAAATCGAGTGGCTTCGTTTCACGAAGGTTGTTTTGACCCGCATTGGAGAGAAGCCCGGCACTTGTGAATGGATTGGAACCCGTACCATCAGCGAACTGAAGTGTGTAGCTTGCATTCAAACGTACATTTCCCGTTCTCCTGAGATCGTATGAAAATGTCAATCCTTTCACCGTTCCAAAATCCACGTTACCATAGGTAGAATAGTCAACCGGGTAAGCATAAGTAACATTAACAATTTGAATCATGTCACGCAGCTCTTTGTAAAAAGCGGAGATGGACAATGCTGAACTGTTGCTTACCTTTTGCTGAAAAGTAATTTCATAATCTGTTGTCTTCTCAGGTTTGAGATTTGGATTGCTGAGGTTTCCTGCATTTCCGTTTGACATGGCCAGGTAATTAGCCGGGTTGAACCGCAACAAGCCGGAAGACGGACGCTGTGTAAGGATGTCGTAGTGAGCAGCAAAATAAGCTTCATCAGAAATAGGAAAAGAAAAAGCAATACGAGGCATGAAGGTAGTTTGAGGGTCGTAGTCCTTGAATGCATTAATATCAATTCTTTTAAATTCACCTGTAGCCTGTTTTGGATTAAGCAACCAGGGTTGAATTGTTGAACCCACACCTCCTATTGATTTGGTAAGCAAAGAAAGGTCTGTAATCTGTGTTCCCTGGGAGTCGTACCAGTTGTCACCATTCCGGTATCCTACAACTGAAGTCGGGTTATTAAAGTCATTTACATACACCACATAATCACTTCCGATAATTGACGGAACGGCAAATTTCTTTCTGACTTCATCATCACCGGCTTTGTGTGCCGGCCACAAAAGATATTTGTCAGCGAGTGTTTTTTGATTGGCATCGAAACGATCAATACGCAAACCAATGTTGAAGATCAAATCGTTGAATGAAAATTTATCCTGGATGTATCCCGCAATGTAGTTGGGTTGATACGGACCGATTTCACGGGTAAAGTTACTGTCGGCAGATTGCTTGAAGAAGTAGTCATACAAACTCGGATTGTTCTTGGTAATTTTTCCTCTGGAATCATATCCATAATAACCTGCAACAGCACTCAACTGATCCGGAGTAAACAAATCGAGAGAGAAAGTCGAAGGGCTGTATGAGTCGATATCCACATACCCGTTCATTGGAATACCAAGTTTATTATGAATGTTCTCATGAAAACCCGGAGCCTTGTTACCCGCAACATTTTCAGTTGGTACGTACAATACATCATAATCGGCACCGATTAAAGTGGATCCGTCATAAATAAGATGTGGGATACTATCTAACAGAAAACGGTTCAATGTATTTTTTTGCTCCTCATCACGCATCAATGACCACAAACTGCTTGCTGCTATTCCGTAAGATCTGTCGACACGCTGCTCGTATTCCATTCCAACCACAATGTTGTGATCCTTGATGTCGGCAGAACCCGAAGCACTTACACGGAACTGTGATGCATCACCTAACCCATACGAGTTCTGAATACGGCCTGTAGTCGCCCATAGCCCATACACATTTAAGTTGGCCCGGTTATCTCCGTTAATCGTCCCGCCCGCCTGTCGAATTGCATCAATATCTCTGAACTGAAGATTCGATTCCGGACCAAATAAGTTGGAAGTATAATTAGCGGTGTTGATGTTGAGGTCAGATGGATGAAATTCGACCACCGAATCATAATAAAAATAAAGAACATGATCCAATGTATCCGTTCCAATCACTCCCGAGGCATAAAATGGCGCCTGTGTAGTCTTATACTGTCCTACATACCCGTAGTCAAAAATCCGGTCTTTGTGCCTGTTGTTCTGAGAGACAGAATTGTTTTTTGAATAATCAACCTGGATGGTGTAAAAAGCATTTTTGATTACAGAAGCAGACTTCTCCTTATTTTCAGAAGTGAATCGCTGCGTCACTTTTCCAAATACTCTCCAGTTGTCAATGATTGTCTCCGAATTATTTTCACTGTTCATCAGTGAATAAATACCAATATAATTTCTGCCTCTGCTATGATCGTAAGAGCCGCCAAATGTGAGTGTCACATTTTTAAACGGACGAAAGTCCAGCTTTCCATTGATCCTATATCCGTCTGATTCAGCATCAGGACGCGCTTTCAAATGATCCATGTCGTCATATGTAAGATACGCTGCCTGCTGATAGAATCCTGCTCCTGTAGGTGATTTCAGCAACGGAGTCTTTTGTATTTCCGCCAGCTTATCATCTTTTACTTTCCATGCTCCGATTGAGGAAGGATTGTCGTCACCATCGTAATAATAATCACCGGCTACAAAGAAACCCGCAAGTGGCTGCCCTGATTTTCTTCCGGTAGAATCACGCTTTGTAAAAATTGGACCCGACAATGCAAAGGATACAATGTTGTTGTTGTATTCATCAAATAACTTTGAAGAAGAAACTTCGATGCCTCCGGTGTATTCTTTTGAAGGACCTCTTGTGGTGATGCTGATGATTCCACCTGTTGCATCACCGTATTGTGCAGGAATACCACCGGTGATCACTGTAATCTGCTCTGTACCTTTATTAGAGAGTCCGACTCCGCCACGTACTTTTATTCCATCTACATAATATGCAGTAGCATCAGAACGTGAACCGCGGATGTTCAATGCATCACCGTCATCACGCTGAAACACACCGGCACTTGTTGATGCGATTGAATTGACATCGCGCGTAGGAGCTGCCTGGATTTCATCATAGGTAACTGTCTTCTGTGTTGCAGGGCTTCCTTTATCGATTAGCGGGATTGCAAAAACTTTGACCTCTTTTAACTCAACTCCTTTCGTCAACTCAACATCTACAAAAGAAATCTTATCGGATGTTACCAAAACTCCCGTTATGCTGGTCGAGCTAAAGCCAATGCAGGTTGCCCTCACTTCATACTTTCCGGGATCAAGTGGTTTGATGGAATAGTTTCCGTCAATATCAGTTACTGCTCCTTGTACCTGGGTTCCGCCAAGCAAAGCAGCAACACTTGCGAAAGGCACTCCGTCCTTGCCGCCCTTTTCAAGAATACGTCCTTTGATTTCACCTGACTGAGCAAGTGCGTTCAAACTGAGGATAGAAATTAAGAACAGCGGTAGGTAAAACTTTCGTCCCATGTTAAGTTAATTTAAGTTAACGTTTTTTGAAGGTCGTAAAAGTAAAAATCCAATCATAAAAAACAAAACTTATTTTCAAATCCCGCTTCTGCTTCTAAAGCAAGCCCTTTGGCTCTTTCCAACGAGCACTTTAAACTTTTGCAGCAGGATTTAATGGTGTTGTTTTCAAAATTGATTTTTCTTCCTTTTACTTTTTTTTAGTTTCTTGTTTACTCAAATCAATGTTCAAATTTGCATGCTGAAAAGAAGATTACCAAATCATCTTTCATGATAAATATACATGTCCAAGAACATTAATCCGAAAATAGATTTCGAAATTTGCGGAAGATGCAGTTATTTTTTGTCATCCGAAAGTAATTTCAGAAAAGACTACATGGAAATGTGTTATGCACAACATGAATGAGTTTTCAACAATGAGTGGCTTTCTGATGAAATAAATTATTTTTGCGCCTCTTAACACTTCTTGAAACATGCGGTTAACTACATTAGAAATAAAAGGATTTAAAAGCTTTGGCGAAAAAGTCGTCATTCATTTTGATAAGGGTGTGACTTCCATTGTGGGACCGAATGGCAGCGGGAAGTCAAATGTAGTGGATGCCATGCGCTGGGTGTTGGGGGAACAAAAGACCAGGATGCTTCGCTCCGAGAAGATGGAAAACATCATTTTCAACGGTACAAAAACCCGCAAGCAGTCCAATCTTGCTGAAGTGTCTCTCACGTTTGAGAACACTAAAAATATTCTTCCCACCGAATATTCAACCATCACCATCACGCGAAAACTTTATCGCGCAGGAGACAGCGAATACCTGCTCAACGGTGTTACGTGTCGCCTGAAAGACATCACGGATTTGTTTCTCGATACAGGAATCGGTTCCGATTCTTACGCCATCATCGAATTGAAAATGGTGGATGAGATTCTGAATGATAAGAACAATGCGATTAAATTGTTGTTTGAAGAAGCTGCCGGTATTTCGAAATACAAAATCCGGAAAAAGCAGACGTTTCAGAAACTTGAAGAAACAGAAGCTGACATCAACCGTGTGAATGACTTGCTGTTCGAGATTGAACGTAACATGAAATCACTCGAGTCGCAGGCAAAGAAAACGGAACGCTACTACAAAATCAAAGAACAATACAAAGAGCTGAGTACTGAACTGGCTCTCTTCACGCTGGCTTCGAGCAAGACTACGTTTGATGACTTGCAGCACCAGGAAGAAAAACAACTGGAAGAGAAAATCTCCTTAGACAGCCGCATCAACGAAGCTGAAGCTGAGTTGCAAAAAGAAAAACTTCACGCACTCGACAAAGAAAAAGAGTTAGCGGAAAAACAAAAAGAGCTCAACGAAAAAATAAATTTCATCCGCCAGCAGGAAAATGAAAAGAAGATCAGCAATGAAAAATTAAAATACCTGCAGGATAAAGAACTCACACTTACCGGTCAACTTTCGCAGGACAAGACAACGTTGATTTCTACACAGGATGAAATCAAAGCAATTGAAGAAGAAAAGTTCAACGAAGAAAATTTACTCACTCAGCTGAATGCACAGTTAGAGGAATTAAAATCTGTACTTGAACAAACCCGGTTGAACCATGACACACTGAAGAGCGAAGTGTTGCGGATGAGCAACGAGACGAAGTCCATACAGCTTTCAATGCACGAATCAGAAAAAAGTTTTGCGGTGACACAGGCAAAAAAAGATTCGCTGTCGAAAGAGATAGAACGGCTAAAGACTGATTCTGAAAATCGCCAGCGTGAGCACGATGACATCGCTCAAAAAGCGGAAGCAGCGAATGAGTTGAAGAATGAAAAAGACACGCTGCATGCATTACTTGTGGAGTCGGAAGAAAAATTATCCGGAACAATTATCGACAAGGACGAAGAACTGAAACGAATTACCGAAGAAGTAATTTCAGAAAGCAGGAAGCTCGATGCAAAACAGAATGAATACAACCTCACCAAAAGTTTAATTGACAACCTGGAGGGTTATCCTGAATCACTTCGATATCTGCGGAAAAATTCTCCATCTACTGAAAAGGCCCCTTTGTTTTCAGACATTCTTTCCTGCAAGGCAACTTATAAAACAGCCATCGAAAATTACCTCGATCCTTTCATGAATTATTTCGTGATCGAAAACATTGACGAAGCAAGCCGTGCTGTGAACATCCTGAACGAAGCATCAAAAGGACGGGCGAACTTTTTTATTCTGGACAATTTCAACCACGATGCTGCTGCAAACCAACCTGAAGTTCCGGGTTGTGTTGCAGCACTCAGCATTCTTGAAGTTGAAGAAAAATACCGCGCACTTTGCACTCACCTGTTAAAGAACGTTTATCTTGTTACTGATGACCAGGAAAAAACACCGTTCCTGCAACATGAGAATAAATCACTTGTGTTCATTTCGCAGAACGGAAAATACTGCCGCACACGTCATTCACTTTCCGGAGGATCAGTTGGTTTGTTTGACGGCAAACGAATCGGTCGTGCAAAACACCTGGAAGATCTTGCAAAAGAAATTGAACAGCTTTCCGAAACAGCTGAACAACTGAGACACAAACGTGACCAGCTTCAACAGGATCTTCAACAGGCGAAACAGGAAAAAGAAAAAATTACTGCTGACAAAAACAAACTTCAGCAGGAAGTTCATAAAGCGATACAGGATTATTCATCACTGAAAAGTAAATCCGATCATTTATTTTCTTCCATTGAAAACAATGGTAAGATTACAAAAGGCCTGGAAACACAGTTGCAGTCGATCGATGATACACTACAGCAAAGTAACCTCAGCTTGCATGAACATCTCGAATCACTGAAATTAAGTTATGACGCGATCAGCCTTGAGTTGACATCCGTTCAACAACGGTTCCATGAAAAAACGGAATTGATGGATCAGCAGAGCAAAGAATACAACCAGCATCACATCCTTTGTATTCAGCAGCAAAATAAAATTGCGACTATTATCCGCGATCATTCTTACAAGATCAACCTGCTTGAAACACTTGCGAAAAACATCGCGTCTAACACCACTGAATTTGAAAACATTCAGCAGCAGATTAAAGATCTTCTCAACAACTCTACCGATTTCGACACTCAACTAATTCTTCTTTACGAAGAAAAGGAAGGTTTTGAACAACAGGTTTCTCTCATTGAAGCCGACTATTTTAAATCGCGTGGTTCGGTGGATGAACTCGATCAGAAGATCCGCCAGTTGCGTCATCACAAAGAGCAGGCAGAAATGATTGCCCAATCCCTGAAAGAGAAAACGACTGAATTAAAAATTCAGTTGAACTCACTGAAAGAGCGACTCAGCGTTGAATTCAACATCGACATAAACGACATGTTGGATAAAGATCCGTCACCGGATTGGGTGGAAGAAGAACTCCGTGAGAAAGTAAACAAGGTGAAATCGCAGATTGACAACTACGGTCCGATTAACCCGATGGCTGTGGAAGCGTTCAATGAAATCAATGAGCGCTATACATTCATCACGAACCAGAAAGAAGATCTTGCACGAGCAAAGGAATCATTGCTTCAAACCATTGCTGAAATTGAAATTACGGCACGCGAAAATTTCATGACTGCATTTACAGCAATCAGGCAGAACTTCATTAAAGTATTCCGTTCTCTCTTTACAGAAGATGACGATTGCGATTTGATTTTGCTTGACCCGGCTAACCCGACAGATAGTGAAATTCAGATCATCGCCAAGCCAAAAGGGAAACGCCCGATTTCCATTTCCCAACTTTCAGGAGGAGAAAAGACATTGACTGCTACTGCTCTGCTCTTTGGAATTTACCTGCTGAAGCCGGCTCCGTTTTGCATTTTTGATGAGGTGGATGCTCCGCTGGATGATACCAACATTGACAAGTTCAACAACATCATCCGTAAGTTTTCTGCTGACTCACAGTTCATCATCATCACGCACAACAAACGTACGATGGCAGCAACTGATATCATCTATGGAATTACGATGATAGAACAAGGTGTGACACAGGTTGTTCCTGTTGATCTTGCTGAAATGCAGGAGGCTTAAAAAAATTTCTGCAAGAGTCCTAACTTTTCCTGTTTATGAATTTAGAAAATTATTCGACCGGGCTTGTTGAACGGGATGGAATATTCTTTTCAAAAAGAGAGAGCGCGATTTCTTACCCCGAAGCAGGAAACGAAAGTTGTTTTCAACTTGAGGAAAATAGTTTTTGGTTCAATCATCGGAACAACTGCATTGGTGAAACAGTAAAGAAATATTGTCCTGACAACCTTTTTTTTGATGTTGGCGGAGGAAATGGTTTTGTCGCCAAAGGGCTTGAGGAGAGCGGCATTTCAACAGTCCTCGTTGAGCCAGGAATTCAGGGATGTTTAAATGCAAAAAACAGAAATTTAAAAAACATTGTTTGCTCAACGCTGGAGAATGCTTCTTTTAAAAAAGGAACACTTCCAGCAATCGGATTATTCGATGTGGTGGAGCATATAGAAAATGATGTTGCATTTTTGACATCCATGCACGAACTTTTAAAAGAGAATGGATTTATTTTCATAACAGTTCCGGCATACACTGCACTGTGGTCGAAAGACGACAATTACGCAGGGCATTTTAGAAGATACACGATCCGGGAGTTGGAAGCTAAACTAAAAGCCCTTGGTTTCGTGATTGAATATTCGACTTACATATTCTCTGTCTTACCAATCCCGATATTTTTATTCAGGACTCTGCCGGGTAAACTGGGCTTCAATACAAAACCTGAGAATGCCGACAAACAGAAAAATGAGCACAAGCGGAAAAAAGGTATCCTTGAAAAAATGTTGAACCGTATTTGGGAATTTGAACTGAATAGAATCCGAAAAGGAGAAAAAATTCCGTTGGGAGGAAGTTGTTTGGTGGTTGCAAAAAGACGCTGACGAGTCACGAACAATTCTTACTCTGTAATTTCTCAACTTGAATCGTCTCTTAATTTCTTAGCGGGCTACTTTGTCATCTTTGCGATTATCGTTTACCGCTAAGACGAAAAGGCGCTCGGAAAGCTATTCCTGACAAGAAATAGCGACTTCAAAATAGCAGAACGCGAAGAAAAAGATTAAGGCATCTTTTGAATCCTGTCAATCAATAAAGTGGTTGCCTTGTAGTCGTTGTTGTCGCGCTTTGCTACTTCAATGGCATGGTTAGCTTCCGCTAGTGCCTGTTCTTTTTTATTCAGTCTAAAAGAAACGCTGGCAAGTAAATGATTCGCTTTATAGCGATCAGCAAGCTCTACTGACCGTTTCAGCAGCTTCTCTGCAAGTATCATCAGGTCATTGTGACTGTTGAATGATTCGTAGTACACGTTGCAAATGTCATACAGCCTGCGTGAATCATCCATGGCATATTTCTCAGCAAATTTTTGCGATTCAATTTTATAAGTATCCCACTGTGATTTCATTTTCATTTTATTCAACTCCGTCCAGGCAACAATTTTCTCGCGGATATCAAGTCCGTTGATTCCTCTTACTTGTTTCTTGGCAGCTTCATATCCCGTTGAATCCAATCTTTGAACATATCCTATGAGGTACGAATAATATAAATTGAGAAGTTTGTTATTGATACTATCCGGTGTATATTTTGCTTCCAGCGCTTTTTTATTCCCGATAATTCTCTTCATCATAGGCAAGGTTGGATCTTTTACAATGTCGTACATGATTCTCCAGTTGTTTGCGCTTGTAAAAGCAGAATCCGGCTGCTTCAGCAGGTAATCGTTGATCTGGAGCTGGGCATCCATTCCTGCAACCTCTTCCATCCTGAAATAAAACTGAACCTGATAAGGAGTCGCTGTACCATCCTCATACTTCCTTTTAAACGTGCGCATCTGGCGGTTTGGATCAAGTGCCTCTCTGCCGAGTTCCATGAAGGGTTGCCTGTATCTGCGTCCCGCAGCGCGATGCACTAACTCACCATTCGCATCATAAAAGAACATACCTGGAAATGTATGAAGCATCAACGCCTTATTTAACTCTGCTCCTTCTTTTTCCAAATCCATTCTGATACTCACAAAATTGGCGTTAAAGAAATCTCCTACTTCTTTGTCCGTATAAACACTGTCCTTCATGTACATGCAGTAGTGACACCAGTCTGCAAAGCCATGCAAAAAGACTAATTTATTTTCAGCCTTCGCTGCAGCCACTGCCTGTTTAAAGGTAATGTCCCGAAACTTAATTCCAGGCTTGTCATCATCACCTGCCATTACATGGTTTGCCATCGTACAGAACAATACGAGTATAAGAGCAATTCTTAAATAGGAATACGAACAATATTTTCTCATGAATGAAGTGATTGATTTTAGAAACGTAAAACTACATAATCGCATATTAAGGAAAAATGAATTATGAGGACCCGCAATAAGTACTTATCTTTTGGTTGAGTCTGGTTATTTAAAACAGAAAGTCCCTCCCGCAATGAGCGAGAGGGACTTTCTAATTTATTACTTCAAGAGTTGGAATTACTCAACAACGATTCTCATTGTCTGAGTCTCTGTTCCTTCTCTGTCGATGCTGATCAAGTACATGCCTTTCGCAACGTTGCTCAGGTCAAGCTCTTGTAAGTTAGCACCTTCCATAGCTGTGTTAGCCTGGCTGATCAATACATTTCCGATCAGGTCAACTACTTTCAGCGTGTATTTCTCTTTGGAAGCAGCTGTGAACGATACAGTCAACTTACCAGAGGTAGGGTTTGGATATGCTTTCATTTCAGCAGCTACCGTTACAGGTGTTCCATTTGTACGGCAGTTGTTTAATACAACTACTCTTGTTGAAGTTGCTGATGCATTTCCGCAAGCATTGGATACTGTCAATGTGATCGTGATATTTCCAAGCGTAGCTGCAGAGTAGTTGATCGTTATCGGACCTACTGTTCCCTGACCAACTGTTACAACAGCTCCACCTGAAGCTTGCCAGAAGTAACCGCTAGGACCTGCGCCCTGAACAGCTGCAACTGTATAACCTGACTGAATAGGAGCACTTGTCTTACAGATTGAAGAAGAACCACCTGTGATTGCTCCCGGTACTGCCGGACGAGCAGAGATGTTAATACAACGAGCAGGACCGATACCACAAGCATTGTTTGCTGTTACACAAAGATTGCCTGTACCAGTGAATGAACCGGTAAAGCGTAACCATGCATAAGCAACTGATGCATTTGTTCCCTGGCTGTCAACAACAGCTCCTGCTGGAGGCGTCCATGTATAAGATGTAGCACCCGGTACAAGATTGATATAGTAAGACACTGCTGTCAAACCACACACTCCGAAAGCCTGACCGAAGAGAGCTGCCGGCTGAGTAGGTGTAGAACGAACTGCTACTGTTCTTACCGGACCAGTACCACAACCACTACCTGCAGCTACAGTCACATTTCCTGAGATAAATCCTGCAGGGTATGTAATCTGTACTGAGTTGGCAGTTGTAGTTAATGTTGTAGGGCTTGTAACAGTAGTTACTCCATCAAAGATTGTTGCACCTGTAGGAGCAGACCATATATAGTACGTAGCTCCTAAATAAGTCTGGACAGAGTAAGTATAAGTAGACTGAGGGTAAGGAAGACCACCGCATAATCCGATGCTAGGGAATGCAGTCATCTGAGGCTGACCAGAAATCTTTCCATATAAGTACGCAGTTAATCCACCGCTGATACCAATACAGTTCGAACCGTAAACGTTTAGTGTACCATTTACAAATGATGCGTCAACGCGTACTCTAACTGTACCTGTTCCCTGACCGGATACGATAGTCGCTCCTGTTCCGGTAACTGTCCAAAAGTAAGTTTGAGCATTTGCAGAGGTAGTTGAATATGTGAAGGTATCAACAGCACACAAACTAACGAACGGTCCTACAATTGCAGTAGGGTAACCAGCTTTACCTGTAAGTACAGGCACGTTCAACACTGATTGCGTTGCACTGTAACCACAACCGTTCACTGCCCATACTTTAACGAAACCACCGGCATAGTTAATAGGGAAGCTAAGAGTGATGCTGTTTGTAGTAGAGAATCCAGTTACTCCCGGAGGAAGTGGACTCCAGTCATAAGTAGTTCCCGGAGGACCTGCAGGTACAGTATAAATTACACCTGTTTGTCCTTTACAAGCACCAGCATAGCCGGAGATTGGTCCAGGAGTTGCCGGAAGCGATCCTGCTGAGTATACAGTTGCATTTACGTTGGTTGAGCAATTCAGTGAATCAGTAATGGTCACCATATATGTTACGCCTGCTACGCTTCCTGCAAGACCTGTCGCTGTCTGAGTATTCTGACTAGGAACAGAATTCCATAAGTAAGTATACGGTGCACCAACTGTAAACGGTGTTCCACCGCTTGGAGCTATTGAAGCTGTTCCATTGCTTACTGAACATCCTGCCGGTGTTGTAGAAGGAGTACCGGTTACGTGAGTAGGCTGAGTCAATGTGATTGAACCTGAACCTAAGCAACCTGCATCATCCGTTACGTTATAATTGTAAGTAGTTCCTAAACCAACTGATCCAGTTGCACTGCATGTTATCAAGCCTGTTCCTGAAGGATAAGTACCACTACCACCAGTTGCTGATACGGTTACACAAGTAGTACCGCTGAAGCAAGCAATCGGAGGCGCTGTTACTGTTACAATCACAGGAGTTGGTGTATGGAATACTCCTGATGAAGTATTACATCCGTCCACTGTACAAGGATTTGAATCATCCGTATTTACCGGATTGTGGAAAATACCTGTGAGGGTATTACAACCATCAGTTGTACATGCATTACCGTCATTTAATTCTGCTAATGTGTAAGCAGTGTGAGTAGCGCCTGTTGAAGTATTACATCCGTCAACTGTACATGCGTTACCATCATCCACATTCAATGCAGTGTGAGTAGCTCCTGTTGAAGTATTACATCCGTCAACT
>JAYTXY010000128.1:0-26845 GCA_043742705.1 Bacteroidota bacterium | reverse complement strand
CCATCCTCTCCATCGAAATCCTTTATAGAATTTTTCAATGTCTCCTGAAAAGCAGAACACAATAAATTCAGAATAACCTAAACCGGTGGTTCTCCATTTCAGGCTATTGGGACCATAATAGAAAACCTTTCCGACATCAAACTTATCAATCGCACCTGCATTAATTGCAAAGAATCCTCCAAACACGTCATCAGCAATAAGCAGGAAAGATGGATTATCCCCATACTTACTAAACGCCTTTCCCCTGTTCCACTCGGGAAGACTGCGATCGAGCTGTTCACAACCCGACCCCAAAATTCGTATCCAGCCATTGTCAATGAGCATTCCGCCACAACTGTAAATCATAGCACCGACAGGAGAACTGGTTGACAATTGCATCCGGTACAAAGCGCTGTCAGCACGGGCATTATTTTTCGGCAGGACTTCTATTTTGTTGGTCGCAGACTCTTTCCATTTCGTGATTTGTTCCCAGCCATTTCCATCCGGATCGATGAGTTCGCTCAATGGCAGCATTCTGCCCTGCTGTGCGTTAGAACTCACCAGAAGAAACAGCAGAATGCATGTTATAGCTAAGAAACGTTTCATGAGTATTTATTTAATTGCCATGCTCAGAATCAGCAACTGATTTCTAGAACTACAGATCATGTAAGTGCAACAATTATTTCGCCTGGCAACTGTTGTTATATATACTTACCAATTCAGCAAGCTGATCGTTATTAAATTGCTCTCCGTTTATTTTAGCCTGCACCGCATTGCAATCATTGAAATAACCAATCATCTGATTTTTCATTTCGAAACTGTTTACTTCGGTGACGCAAGGATTACCTTCTTTCTTTAGCAGAAAAGTATTTCCATTTTCTCCATCCATTTCGTACCTGTACAATGATAAGAAGCCACTGTGAACGACTTTCGCAAAAACGATTTCATCATCGTAACATGTGATTGATTCAAAAACATCATTTCCCTTTTTATACCCTTTGATTTGCTTAGCGGAAAAAGATGATTTCTTTGTTCCATCTTCCTTCCGAAATTTAACCTTGCTGAATAATATGTGAGGAACTCCGCTCCTGTCTTTCACCTCTCCAAACAACGTATCATTTGTATTGGTGATAACATATCCTTTGATAAAACCGTTTTGAGCCCGGCAAGCGACAGACATTACAACAACTAGTGTAAGTCCTAAAAATAATTTCTTTGTCATGCGTTGATTAATTTGTGTGTTAAATTTTTACGTAGTGTATTTCATGAAACATCGGAATTGATAACGACTGTTATTATTCTAAATGATCTCTGTCGCAATTTAAGTACGTTGACAAGAGGTATTGATTCAATATAAGCCAATACCTTACACCTCTGCTTTTCGAACAATAATGCGAACAAGAGAAATTAAGGTTTGTTCAGTAGGAAAAACTGAAGTCTTCGAAACCAGCATTGATAAAATGTATCAAATGCAAATTTGGCTAAGCCTGATTTAGACGAAAATAAAAACCCATTGTAAAATTTTACTTTACAATGGGTTGATTAAGTGCTTTGTAGCCCGTACGAGAATCGAACTCGTGTTTCCTCCGTGAAAGGGAGATGTCCTAACCCCTAGACGAACGGGCCATTTTGAATGGGCTGCAAAGGTAAAATCTTTTTGAAAAATACAAAGCAGAGAGATGGATTCTTCCTAAAAAAGATTTCAGAAGTTTTCTCCGTTATCTACCTGGAAACGAAAGCCCAACCGTTTTCCGGTCGGAATCTTCGATTGCATCGTTGTATCCAAAATCTCCTGAACGGATAATTGGTTTACTTTATCATAAGGAGGAATGTATGGATCAAAGTCAAGGCTGTAAAGAATGGCTGATTCCGCAACTTTGCGAATGGACTCAGCATTGAATTCTGCCGTTGCAAAATCATTGTACAAAAAACCAAGCTGGCGTTTTCCCTCTACAAAGAAATGATTGTCCTTGTTGATGAAGATGCGACCAATCAGGTATCCAATATCATTGGTGCGGTTGTATTTAAATGAATCGGAGAGAAAATTATAAATGTAAATTTTTCCGCAATAGGATCTTGAATGATCTTCCTGAACGTAAGACGACTTCCATATTTCATGGTTGTTTTCAAACGTGAATACATTGGAATGCAGAAGGAAAACAATGGCATCGTCCACGATGTTAAACTCAGCTTCAAAGTCTCCCTTATCCACATAACTGATCAATGCATTTTTCGAAATTGTTTTTCGAACAGATTCTTTCAATTCATCCTGGATCTGCGAGAGTACATTTTTAAATTCCTTAAAACCTGCAACCGTACGTTCACAAACTTCAGCCTTCAGGGTTGCTTTTTCCTGGAGCACTTTTAAAATCATCTCGCGTGAATTTTCAACCATGAAAATCAAGTTTAATAATCATTAATAAGCGCGCGCAAAAATCACCCGTTGCACAGATGGTTTCCCTGAATAAATGCACTTGCCGGCTTCCATCTTGTTGTCGAGCGGAATGCAACGGATGGTAGCCTTGGTTTCTTCCTTGATTTTTTCTTCCGTCTCCGCAGTGCCGTCCCAATGAGCATAAATAAATCCCCCTGTATCATCAAGAATTTTTGTGAACTCCTCCATCGTGTCAGCTTTGAAGGTTTTGGTTTCTCTGAAGGTGAGTGCCTTTTGATAAATATTATCCTGGATCTGATCAAGAAGGTGTTCTATCTTCAGTGAAAGATCGGTAAGATGAATCACAGATTTTTCCTTGGTGTCGCGCCTTGCAACTTCAACCGTTTGGTTTTCGAGATCGCGCGGACCGATTGCAATACGCAACGGAACGCCTTTGAATTCATACTCTGCAAATTTCCATCCGGGCTTGTGTGTATCGCGGTCATCGTACTTAACAGAAATATTTTTTTTCTGTAAATCACTCTTGATTTTATTAGCAACTTCTGTAATCGCCTTCAACTGTTCATCGCCTTTATAAATAGGAACAATTACAACCTGGATCGGAGCCAGTTTAGGAGGCAGCACAAGTCCGTCATCATCGGAATGTGCCATCACCAAAGCACCCATCAGCCTGGTGGAAACTCCCCATGATGTCGCCCACACATGCTCCAGTTTTCCTTCGCGGCTTGTGAACTTCACATCAAACGCTTTTGCAAAATTCTGTCCGAGAAAATGTGAGGTGCCGGCCTGAAGTGCCTTACCATCCTGCATCATGGCTTCAATGCAATAGGTCTCAAGCGCGCCCGCAAAACGTTCATTCGGAGTCTTCACTCCTTTCACAACAGGTAAGGCAAGATAGTCCTGAACAAATTCAGCGTACACATTCAACATTTTTTCTGTTTCCTGGATAGCTTCTTCCGCGGTTGCATGTGCTGTATGACCTTCCTGCCAAAGAAATTCTGCCGTACGAAGAAACAGGCGGGTTCTCATTTCCCATCGTACCACGTTCGCCCATTGGTTGACAAGAATCGGAAGATCGCGGTAGGACTGTATCCATCCTTTGTAGGTATGCCAGATGATTGTTTCAGAAGTAGGACGAACAATTAATTCTTCTTCAAGTTTTGCTGAAGGATCCACAATGATTCCACTTCCGTCTTCCGCATTCTTGAGACGATAATGCGTGACCACGGCACATTCTTTGGCAAAACCTTCAACATGAGATGCCTCTTTGCTGAAAAAAGATTTAGGAATAAACAGCGGAAAGTATGCATTCGAATGACCTGTGTCTTTAAACATTTTGTCAAGCACCGATTGCATCTTTTCCCAAATGGCAAAACCATAAGGCTTGATAACCATGCAACCGCGAACTGCAGAGTTTTCGGCTAAATCCGCTTTTATGACCAGCTCATTATACCATTGTGAATAGTTCTCTGCGCGGGTAGGAAAATCTTTACTCATATAAACTTATCTTTGATACTGTTTTTGGTACGGTGTTTGTAAAACTTGCGTAACAAAAGTAATAATTATCATCTCATTTAAACTTCCACCCCTCAACAAGTCAAATAATTCTGAAAGGAGAACGATCATGAAAAAAAATCTAACCCTGTTTGCAACCATTGTTTTATTGGTTGTTTCGTCTTGTTCCTCCACCTATCACGCCGGATCATCAAGTCAGGATGATGTCTACTACTCCACCCGTGACGGGAATCAAAACCAAACGCAGCAACCTGCAGCGAAGCAGGCTCCCGAGGCCGAAACTTCTTCGGGTTACTCAACCGACAACAGCAATGCAACACAAGATAATTCAGGCACGACTCAACAGGAAAACACAGCAACAGAAACTACTACTTCTTCCCAACCCGATTATTCCACTACCACAAAATCATCTGACGGAACTACCTACGTTACGAATAATTATTACAGTGACGATTACTATGATTATGCATACTCAGCTCGCTTAAAAAGATTTTATACTCCCGCTTACAGCTACAGTTATTACGATCCTTTCTATACAAATCTTTATTGGTATGATTACAATCCTTATTCATGGGGAGTAAGTATTTATTTAGGATACAACTGGTGGGCTCCTTCTTATTATTACTCCACTCCGTTTTGTTATGGCGGATATCATTCTTACTACAGTCCTTGGTATTCACCTTATGGCGGATACTATGGTGATTATGGAGTTGGTTATTATCCCGGCTACAGCACTTACAACCCTTATTACTATAACAGTTACGAAGGAAACACGGGGTCTGGATATTATTACGGACCGAGAGGCTCTGTAAGCGGCAACGGTAGAACAAGTTCAAGAACAGCAACAGCCGTTTCGGGCGGACGCCAGGCAAAACCTTTGGGTGAGAAATATACTGAAGCTGTTGCAGATGGCAGAGTTCACTCCGCTACGTTTCTTTCAAAAGATGTTCGAAATAATTTTGATACAAAATCTAACGATTTAAAAAACATGATGGGCAGGCCTCAGTCGACCGATATTAAAGCAGCACCAATTAAGCAACCAATTGACGATGGTATCAAAAACCCGAAAGAAACACGACCTGGAAATATTACCGGTAATTCGAAAGGTGAGGTAGAAAACCCTGTCAAGAATACTACTCCAAGAGGAATTATTTCTGATAAAAATGAAAACGGAAGACCTGAAAATGCTTTGCCTAATGTTCCTAAATCAACGACCGCTCCTAATCATTCTGAACCTGTAAACGGAAATACCAATAGCAATTCCCGTCCTGATAATTCAATTCGTGTAAGACCGGATATGGAACAACCTGCTACCCGACCGACTGAAGTTGTTCCCCGTCCTGACAAAGGACGATCAGAGCAAATTGTGGTTCCTCCTAGTAATCCAAAACAAAACAACAATCCTATGCCGAGACCTCAGCAAAATGAATCCAGGCCTGTTGAGGTTCCAAGAAACAATGATAACGGTGGCGGCAGACAGCAACCGTCTCAGCAGCAACAACAAAATGAGCCAAGGCGTCCTCGCCAATTGAACTTCTCACAGAACGAATCACCGGCACCTCAGATAAATCGTTCTTCAGAAAGTAATTTTTCAGGTGGCAGGTCTGCAGGTAACTCTTCTCCAAGTCAAGGCAGAAGCAGCAGTAGTAATACTAACGGAGGAAGAAGCAGAAGGTAATTGCATAGTTTTTAGTTGCCCGCATGAATCGTATTGTTTAGAAATTATCTCATTCAATTGTTCATGCGGGTTTTTATTAAACCATAATTTCAATAGCTTATGAAGACAGTAATCCGATTACTCCTCTCAATCACAGCATTTCTACCATTGGCACTGAAAGCTCAAACGGATATTGATGCGCTCCGTTATTCTCAAACGGGAATCGCAGGTACTGCGCGGTTCACGAGTATGGGAGGAGCATTCGGAGCATTGGGCGGAGACTTTTCAACGTTAAGCTGGAACCCGGCAGGCATTGCAATCTACCGTAAATCAGAATTCACTTTTACTCCTTCGCTTTATCTTGAAAAATCAAAATCTGATTTTCTGAATAACACAAGCAGCGCCAACAAATACAATTTCAATTTCGGAAACATCGGATTGATTTACACTCAGAAGTTGAGTAACAACGATACTTCATACGGATGGAAGAACTGGAATTTCGGAATCGGTTACAACAGAATCAACAACTTTCACACGAGTACTTTATATGAAGGAATAAATCCAAACAACTCTCTGCTTGATAATTTCCTTGACCATGTGAATGCAGGCTCAGGAACAAATTCTGCAAACCTGGATCCTTTTTATGAAGACCTGGCTTATCAAACCTACCTGATAAACAATCCGGATACATTGAATCCGAATTATTACACCAGTGTAATTCCTGCCGGAGGTGAATTACAACGCAGAAGTTCTACAACAAGAGGTGCGATAAGTGAAATTGTAATCTCTTTTGGTGCGAACTACGGCAACAAACTTTACCTGGGCGGAACGCTTGGTTTCAATTCCTTACGATACATTGAAGAAACATCCTACGAAGAAATCGATAAGGGTGATTCCATTTTTGATTTTAAAAACTTTCGTTTAAACCAAAGCCTGACCACACACGGTTACGGTATCAACCTGAAGCTCGGAATGATTTACCGTGCGGCAGATTGGGTAAGAGTTGGAGCTGCTTTCCATACACCAACTTTTTATGCCATGACAGATGAGTACAGTAGTTCGATGAGTTCGAAATTTGACAACGGAGATAGTTACTCTCATGACTCACCTGCCGGTACGTATGATTACAACCTCACCACTCCGATGCGTGCAATAGGAAGCATTGCTTTCATCATCGGCAAGATGGGACTGATCAGTGCAGACTATGAATTTGTTGACTATTCAGAAACCCGTTTTGATGCCAGCGACAATAACTTTTTCGATGTGAACGATGCCATTCAGAAAAAATATACTACGTCAGGAAATTTAAAAATAGGAACTGAATGGAGATATCAAAACTATAGTTTCCGAGGGGGATATGCCATGTATGGAAGTCCGTTTTCCTCCTCTTACAAAGTTTCAGGTGCCGACATGAGTAAGAACGCTTACAGCTTCGGAATCGGCATGAGGGATCACGATTACTTCCTCGACTTCAGTTATGTACTCACGCAAGGCACCGATTATTTTCAGCCATACTCATTGACTAACCAGGATGTTCCCGGTGTTAAAAACAGGGTTCAAACGCACAACATTTCCTTTACACTTGGAGTAAAATTTTAAAGCAGTTGTTGTTTCATTTTAATGAGAAAGCCGTGTCAATTGATACGGCTTTTTTATTTCAAAAAATTTAACATCCGTTACATCAACCTCACTTTGTATTTAGCAGCCATCTTTTCCAGTTGATCGCGGCTGACACAGTGAATGTTTTCATTTCCATGATGGTTCTCAACGGTCACAATAAAGATTTGATAACCGTATTCTTCCGCCAGTTTAAAATATGGCTCTACTTCCCAGTCAAGTGTAAACGTGTTGTGCACAAAAATTTTTTCACAACCTCTTCCCATGCTTTCGCGTGTGCTGTCTTCACATTGCTTATAGGCAAGATGATTTTTAAGATGCTCGAACGAATACGTTCCCGTTTCTGAATCAGTAAAATAATCATCGATGGAATGCATCGGATATTTTCCATTTTCACTCAGCACAACTGCAAGTGCCGACTTCCCGCTTCCCGGCAGCCCTCGGAGCAAAATCAGGGAATTCATCATAGGGTTTAATTGAACAGCCTTAATTGTTTTTTGCACCCTGGCTGATCCATACATAAATCAGACTTATCTGGAGATCCGTCAACGGGGCATTCGGAGCCGGCGGCATTAATTTACTTTTATTCGCTATAGCCTTATACAAACTGCTGCTTCGCGGATCACCTTCACTTATTGTTCCTGAATTTATCACATCGTCATATGTAACCAGAGAAAATTTTTCGCGGTTGCTTCCACTTCCATGACATCCACCAAGCGCACAATTAGCAATCAACGTTGGCCGAACATCCGCTTCGAATTTAATTTCCGGAAGTGTCGACAAATTTGAATCATGATTGCAGGAAGCGATCACAAAAATAAAAAGTAACTGAAAAAAATTTCGTCTAAACAAAGACTGGTTCATACATTTAATTTCTTTAAAGATAACAAGGCTTTATTGGAAAACGAATGAATATTTCAATCCGTTGAATTGAAAGGTTTTTTAGGCGCCCGCCAATTTCAACTTTTTGCGCATCACGTTGAAATATACCATGATCACCGAAAAAATAATCAGCAAGTTGCTTATTCCGATGACCCCCGCTTCATTCAGTATCGTTGACATTTTTTTTCCAACAAGGTCGGAAGAGTTCCCCTCGAATAAAAAAATCAACAGTATAAAACAAGCAACCAGGTAATAATTTCGAATCGTTGATAAATAGAACACCAGGATCATGATTAACGGAAGTGACAGAAGAAAATGATTGGTATCCGTTCTAAACAATCCCGGCATCACAGCGATCAAAACAAACCACTCAACAATAAGGTTGGCATTTTTCAACTTCAGGTTTTCCCTGTTCTCATTTTCAAACTTCCGATTGCTCAGAAAGAAAATAAGATAACCAATGCAAACTGCAAGCAGCACATAAAACTGAAACGAGTTTGGCAATCCGGGATTGACATACAACCTCACAAGGTTATCAATTGTGTTATTACTTGGGAAAGAAGAATTGTGTTCGAGCAACGTATGCAGCCACTCTTTATGAAGGGCTGTGTTTTTCGGAAATCCTATCAGCACTGCCGGGTTTAAAAGAAAAAGGAAAACAGAAACACCAAATGAAAGAATTACTTTGATATTTCTACGAAGGATCAGCGGCATAAGCAACAATCCAAAAAAAGGCTTTGTAATGAAAACAATCGCAAACAGGAAACCGGCAAGTAGAAATCTCTTATCAAGAATAGAGAAAAGAGAAAGGCAGAGCAGCAATAACAAAACCATGTTGATATTTCCAAGATGCAGTTCACGTACAAGATGATTGATCACACAAATAAAAGCGAGTGAGAGTATTAAATTTTTGTTCTTGCTCTCTTGAGGAAAGAGATGCTTGTTGATAATATGATACACAGCAAGAAATAAACAAACAATGGAAACGGCCAACACAAAATACTCAATGACGCAGGCAGTCTCATATGAAAACAGACTCAAAGGAAGTACAAGCAGAATGGTAAACGGAGAATATTTATAAAACCCGGAGCCAAGAGAAAACGGAGTATCGTACACCGGAGTGCCGCTTCGCAAGGCTTGCGCAGCACCGTAATACACTTTGAAATCGTTTAACCAGAAACGATGGTTAATATTTTCAACGACAAAAATTGCAACCAGGAACAGCCCTGCAAATACCAAGAACTTATACGGAATTTGTTCTTTTGAAGAGTTCATTTGGTAAATATAAAAATTAGAACTTATTTCTTCGACACCATTCAATCTCCTTCTCAACCAAGTTGATGAATCTTTATTTCAATCGCTCTAATCCAGCCTGCGCTTTCTGATCAATGCTATTCTGATATTCATGATGACGCATGGAGAGACATTGCGTATAATATTTTTTTGCTTTATCAAAGTCATGCTTCGCTTCAAAAATATTACCGAGCAATAATGCAGCATTCGCTGCAAAATAGAACCGTGAAGAAGAACCATTCTTAATTGTTTGCTCAAAGTATTCAACTGCCCTGTCATCCTGATCCATCTTATCAAGAATTCTTGCAAACCGATATGTAACTTCTAACTGATCCTTAAAACGGGGAAAATTTTCAAGCGTTTTACCTTTAATTTCTGAAAGCGCCCGGAGATAATATCCACCGTCAAACAACAACCTTGCTCGAAGTAAAATCACGTTTGGAATTTCATTACGGGTTGCTTCTGCCGTAGCGTCTTTGTCTTCATCTGTAAAATCGCTCCCTGATATTTTGCACTTGCCGATAAATTCAGAATATTTTTCTTGGTCACCCTGTAACAAATAAATCCATGCGAGTTTCTGATAAGCAGATCGAATGTAATTTATTCCGTGAAAATGCAAAGTGAAATTCTGAAAATCCTTTTCTGCAGTGAAGTCCAGCTTACGAAGTTTTGCCATTCCCGTTTTGTAATTCAAAAAATAAAACGAGAAGGTTCCCGGCAAAGACATAGAATCAAGAAGCGTTTGCAAAGCATCATCATTGCCGCCATCTTTCATTTGCAAATTCGAAACAAAATAGCGCATCAGTAAACTCTGAGAAGAAAACGGTTTCATCCGTTCAATCAATGAGGAAGATGTTTTTTCATTCATTGAAAATGCCGTTTGAAGGCTGGCGAGGTAAAACAGAATTTCTTCCTTGTATATTTTGTAAGGAGTTCCTTCGATTTCTTTCAAAAGATCATTAAGCTCACTGATTCCCTGTGGAATCGTTCCTTTCATTCCGGCAAGCTGCACTAACCAATGATAGTTTTTAGGAATTGCACCAACCAGTGCGTGAAGAAACCCTGCTGTCTTTTTATTCAATAGAAAGGAAGGATACAGCTTCTCATTCTTTTGAATCAGTTGATAAGCCTGCCTGATTTCCCATGCAGCTGAAACAAACTCCCGGAACTTGATGCGAAGCATTGCATCCTGCAGCAACATCTCAGCACGTGAACACAATAAGAAGGGTGAATCATTTTCATCGTTGAGTCGATCAAGTCTTTTCTCCGTATTCGATCCAAACGTTTCAAAATCCTTTTTCTCTTCGGAGATAAATGCTTTCAGAAAATCCAGGTAGTTGTAATAAAGAAGCGGCAATGCATTGCCGGGATTCATACGTTGCTCCTCATCAAGAAGACGCTTCCCTTCATCAAGTTTCAACCTGATAATTTGAATGTATGCTTGCTGAGCACGTTCATTCAATTCAAAAGAAGAAAATGCATTTCCCCAGACGAGAAAAAAGAAAATAAAAAAGCTGACAATTTTCCGGTTCATAGAAATTAAAAAGGGATTTCATTTTGTGAAATCCCTCTTAACTTAAAAATTCTGATTAAATTATTCTTCAATTTTTGAATCGACAAGAATACGTCCGCAATGCTCGCAGACGATAATTTTTTTGTGCTGACGAATATCAAGCTGTCTTTGTGGAGGAATTTTGTTGAAACATCCTCCGCATGCATCACGCTGAATTGCCACCACTCCAAGACCGTTTCTTGCATTGGTTCTTACACGCTGGTAAGCTCCAAGTAAACGCTCATCAACAATGGTACGCGCTTTATCAGAAATCTTTTTCAGGTGATCTTCTTCCTTTTTGGTTTCTTCAATAATGCTGTCCAGTTCTTTTCTCTTCAATGCAAGCAATCCTTTTTTCTCTTCCAACACTTCCTGTGCAGATTCAAGTAATGCATTTTTTGTAAGAGCATCGGCACCGAATTCTTTCACACGTTTTTCTGAAAGCTGAATTTCAAGATTTTGAAACTCGATTTCTTTATTCAGTGAATCGTATTCGCGATTATTTTTAACCTTCGACTGCTGAGATTCATATTTCTTGATCTGATCTTTCGCATCTTTTGCAGCCTGCTTCTTTTTAGCAAC
Organism: Bacteroidota bacterium; assembly: GCA_043742705.1. GTDB lineage: Bacteria > Bacteroidota > Bacteroidia > AKYH767-A > 2013-40CM-41-45 > JAPLDA01. Next base: position 15,373 of record JAYTXY010000128.1, on the reverse strand, counting down.
AGAATCTTGCAATTGCGCGATCTCTTCATTGATATGCTGAATGCGGGTTTCAAGCCCTGCAACCTCATCTTCAAGATCTGTAACTTCCATCGGTAATTCACCACGGATCGTTCGGATCTTGTCAATGTTCGAATCGATCTCCTGAAGCACGTACAGTGCTTTTAATTTTTCTTCGATGGAGAATTCCGTGTGATCAAGCTTCATGATTTCCTGCAACTTGTTTTCAAGTTTAGAAATGTCAATGATCTTTTCAATTTTCCTTGGAATAAATTCTCTGACTTTTGGCTTGAGTGTAGCTTTGCCTAATTTTGAAAGACCCACAGTTGTTTGTTTAGTTTTAGATTGTACAATTTTTAATTTCGCTGATGTTTTTTCCGGCTTGGGAGGACTGTGCTTTTTCGCAGCTTTCACCTTTACAGGTTTTGCTTTTACAACCTTCGAAGCTTTTTTTGCTTTTGCAGGTTTCGGAGAAGCTTTCGCCTTTACCTTTTTATTTTTTGGTGCTGGCTTCTTTGCAGATTTAGCAGCCTTGGAGGTTTTCTTTGCCATAATTTCAAAAGTAATTGACCGGATTTGTTCCCACCTCTGACAAACGGACGGCAAATGTAGAAAAATTTTTGACAAGTAAATCACGTAATAACTCTTTCGTAAATTGCTCACTTTCATAGTGCCCGATATCAGCAATCACAAGCTTTCCATCTGCATCAAAAAACTGGTGATATTTGAAATCCGCTGTTATGAATACCTGGGCTCCGGAGCGTATTGCATTATCCAGTAAAAAGCTTCCTGATCCGCCACAGACAGCTACTTTGGAGACTTTTCCGCCTGTTAATTTTGTATGACGCACAGAAGCTGCTTTCATAGCTGATTTCAAGTGCTTTAAAAAATCCAACTCTGTCATCGGTGATGCAAGTTCTCCGATCATTCCGGAACCAATATTTTGGTTGAAATTGCTTAACGGATACACGTCAAAAGCAACCTCTTCATAAGGATGCGCAGCCAGCAGAGCACGAAGGACTCTTGATTCATTAAAGGATTCAAAAATCGTTTCAATCCTGATTTCTTTTTCTGTATGAATCTTTCCTTTCTCTCCTACAAACGGATTGGATCCTTCTCCTCCACGGAATGTACCGCTTCCTTCTATGTTGAAACTACATTCGTCATACTTCCCGATGCTTCCGCAACCACTGTCGAACAAAGCCTGCCTTACTTTCTCAGCATGCCCAACAGGACAAAATGTAACCAGTTTTTTAAGGAGACCTTTCTTTGGAGAAAGAATACTGCAATTCTGTAAACCCAAACGTTCACAGATCTTTTCATTCACTCCATGATGAACATTGTCGAGGTTGGTATGAGCAGCATAAATTGCGATGTCATTTTTAATCGCCTTAATAACTGTCCGCTCCACATAATCTTTTCCATTCAATTTTTTTAATCCGCTAAAAATAATCGGGTGATGAGCGACAACCAGGTTGCAGTTATGCTTGATTGCTTCCTCCACAACATCTTCTGTACTGTCAAGGCAAATCAGCACACCCTTTACCTCAGATTGTTCGTCACCAACTATCAAACCTGCATTGTCGTATGACTCTTGAAGAGCAAGTGGAGCAATGGATTCGAGAACATCCGTAATTTCTTTAACCTTTGACATACCTATAATCGAATTTTGTGATCCTAATTTAAAAATTGTGAATTGCGGATTTAAGATTTCGAATTAATTATTTCGCCTCAATGTTACAAAAAATGAAGTTGTGAAGGGAGACAATTATACAGATGAGTTAAGAAAGAATAATTCGTACTATTCGTATAAATTCGTAATTCGTAGATTGGTTTTTTTGTAATTTGCCGCATGCAATTTCTTCGCTTTCTTCTTCTACCCTTTTCACTGGTTTACGGTGCTGTTATGTGGCTGAGGAATTTTCTTTTTGATCGTAACATGTTGAAGTCAACGAGCTTCAAAATTCCTGTGATTGGAGTCGGAAATCTCTCTACGGGCGGAACAGGAAAGACACCACACGTGGAATATTTAGTCAGGTTATTAAAAGAAGAATTTAAAGTAGCGACACTCAGCCGCGGTTACGGAAGAAAAACGAAAGGATATTTTTTGGTATCAGGCCCATCAAACACCGACATGATTGGTGACGAACCAATGCAGTATCATTCAAAGTTCAAAGACATTTTAGTTACTGTTGGTGAAGATCGCGTTGCCGCCATTGAAAACCTTTTGCGAAATGAAACGAAGCCTGAAGTTGTTCTCCTTGATGATGCATTTCAACATCGTTCTGTAAAACCCGGAATCAATATTCTGTTGATCGAATATGATAAAGTGATGGATGTAGATTATCCGCTTCCCGCCGGAAACCTGCGTGAATGGAAACCCGGAATGAAAAGAGCCGACATCATTATCATCACAAAATCCCCTTCTATCCTCGTACCTATTGAACGCAAACGAATTATTGAGCACTTGAAACCTGCTTCGAATCAACAGGTTTATTTTACGCATTACAAGTATGGGGAATTTACCAAGCTGACCGGCAAACAGGGAATGATGTTTATGAGTTCGTCTTATTATCTTGAGAAGCGTTTCACCATTGTGTTGGTAACAGGAATTGCCAATCCTTCCGGAATGGTTGAGTACCTTCGCAGGCACACAGATAAGATTGAATCGATTGCTTTTCCGGATCATCATCAATATTCAGTGCGTGACATCAGAAAAATTCAGGAAACTTTTGATAATATTGCCAACCCAAGTAAAATTATTGTCACCACTGAGAAAGATGCGATGCGGTTGAAGCATCCGGAACTGGAAGAAGCGATTAAACAACTTCCGTTTTTTTATCTTCCTATTGAAGTATTGTTTCATAACGAAAAAGAAAAATTTGATCAAATCATCACAGACTATGTTAGAAAAAATCAACCACACCGCCTCGTACATCAAACAACAAACTAATTTCCAACCCGAGATCGGAATCGTTCTGGGTTCCGGTTTAGGCGGACTGGTAAAAGAAATTGATGTAAAGTATTCGCTTGATTATACTTCCATTCCTAACTTTCCGGTGTCAACTGTGAAAGGACATTCAGGAAAACTGATCTTCGGAACTCTCGGAGGAAAAAAAGTGATTGCACTACAAGGACGCTTTCATTTTTACGAAGGATATTCGATGCAGGAAGTTGCATTTCCCATTCGCGTGATGCATGCGTTGGGAATTAAGAGACTCATTCTTTCAAATGCCAGCGGAGGAATGAATCCTGCTTATCAAATTGGTGACATTGTTATCATCAATGATCATATTAACCTGATGCCGAGTAATCCGTTGATCGGAAAAAATTACGAAGAACTTGGTCCGCGTTTTCCTGACATGAGCGAACCTTACGATGCAGAAATGATTCGCATCGCAAAAAAGATTGCAGACAAAAAAGGATTCCGTTCACACACGGGAGTGTATGTCGGTGTTTCCGGACCATGCTTTGAAACTCCTGCCGAATATCGTTATATGAAAATCATTGGTGGCGACATTGTCGGCATGTCAACTGTTCCTGAAGTAATTGTTGCTCGCCATGGAAACTTACCTTGCTTCGCAATTTCAATTGTAACTGATCTTGGAGGTTTTGAAGAAGCACAAAAAGTAAGTCATGAAGAAGTGTTGAAAGTAGCGACTGCATCTGAGGTTAAGCTGACAGCAATTATTAAAGAAATGCTTGCTGAGCTGGTAATTTGATGATGTGATGATTAGCTGATTTGATGATGGGTAAATGCGAAAATGTGTAGATGGGAAAGTCAGGGGATGTGTAAATTAGTTTCTCGTCATTCAGGAAGAATCCATTTATGAGTTAGCTTTAGATTTTATTCGAAGATTATAGACAAACTATATATGTTTTTCTTTATCTTTGAAAGATGAACCTCTTTTGCATGAAAAGAACTTTTACAAAGAAATTTTTTCTGCGGGTTTTTATTGGGCTACTTCCTTTTGTAAATGGATTTTGTAAGAAAGCAGACGCACAATTTGTAAGTATTCCTGATCCTCATTTCGTATACTGGTTGAACAACAATGGATTCGCAAGTTGCATGTCTGGAAATTCTTTGGACACCACCTGTTCTGCTGTAATAAATGCAACTTCTCTCAATGTTGGCTATGGGAATATTAGTGATTTAACAGGAATACAGTATTTTCATAATCTCGACACCCTTAAGTGTGGCTCTAACTCTAACCTCATCAATATACCAAATCTACCCAGTTCACTTCTTTACTTAGATTTTTCGTACGATAATTCTTTAACTTCTTTGCCTATACTGCCCCCAGGACTAATTTTTTTGGAATGCACTGATTGTTTTTCCCTAGTATTGCCAAACTTTCCAACGTCATTACAATATCTCTTTTGTTCATACTCACATCTATTCAATCCCCTATCGTCTCTTCCACCAGGACTTATTCAACTGGGATGTCAACACACTAATCTCTCCTTTTTACCTGACCTTCCTTCAACACTAATAAGTTTGCAATGCGATTATAATTCACTAAACTATTTGCCAAATCTGCCTAACGCTCTGCTAACTCTTACGTGTTCGCATAACGGACTATCTAACATACCAACCTTCCATCCTCGATTCAGTTTTTAGATTGCAGTTACAATTCATTAACTCTACTTCCAAATTTCCCGGACAGTCTTTATCAGGTGTATATTAATGATAATCCAATTTCATGTTTTCCTGAATTTAGAGCAATAACAGCTCTCCATTGGGGTAATACAAACATACACTGTCTTCCACAGTATGGAAATATTTATTACTCAATTCCACCCCTTGATTCATTGCAATTATGTCAACCGTCAAATATTTGTCCTTCCTATTGGAATATTCGAGGTAACGTTTTTTTTGATGTCAATAGAAATTGCGTTCAGGATTTGAGCGATGTTAGTCTCGAGAATATTCCCGTTATTCTTGACTCTGGGAATATTCAATTGCAACAAATGCTTACTGACAGTTACGGTAACTTTAGTTTTCGGACTGGTCTCGGCAATTACAGATTACTAATTGACACTTCTTATATCCCTTATAGTGTGATTTGCCCTTCGTCCTTTAATCATTCTGTTTTCCTTTTAGTTAATGATTCAATCCAAACTAATTTTGACTTTGGATTACAATGTAACAATGGGTTTGATTTGAGTGCAAGGAGCATTTCACCGAATGCATTTTTTCGCCCGGGAGCTAACAGAACTTTAAATTTTAATGCAGGAGATGCTTCAGGATTTCATAATGGAAATTGCACTTCAGGAATTAGCGGTACTGTGCAGGAAATTTTAAATGGTATTGTATCCTATATCTCTCCTGCAAGCGGAGCAATGACTCCAACTTCTGTAAACGGAGATACGATAACATGGAACATTGCTGACTTCTCTACCGTTAATCCCGCCGCAGATTTTAACATCATTGTTCAAGTTTCAACTTCTGCAACAACAAATGACAGCGTATGTGTTCAGATTAATGTCGTGCCTGTTGTAGGTGACAATTTTCCGGGGAACAATTCTTTGTCAGCTTGCTTTCCTGTAAGAAGCTCTTTTGATCCAAATGAAAAATACATGTCACCTTCAGGTAATGTAGATCCTTCGCAGGAATGGTTCACCTTCACCATTTTTTTTCAGAACACAGGCAATGCACCGGCAGAAGAAATTTATTTGCTCGACACTCTTGATGTTAACTTAGACCCAGCAACGTTTACTTTTCTTTCCTCAAGCTATGAAGTGATTACACAAATGCTTCCGGGGAATGTTCTTCGTTTTAATTATCCACAGATAAATTTAGTTGACAGCACAAGCAATGAAGCGGCAAGTCATGGCTATGTTCAGTTTAAAGTGAAATGTAAAACAGGATTACCAATAGGAATCACTGTTAGCAACATCGCATACATTTATTTTGATTTCAACCCGGCGGTAATTACCAATCAAACTTCAGCAACGATTACAATCCCTACGGGAACAACGGAAATTTTCAAACCAAAATGTGAATTATTTCCCAATCCAACAACAGGAGATTTTACGTTGTCCTTTTCAAATCACTTCAGAGAAAAAGCTTCTATTAAAATTTACAATTTGCTTGGTGAAACTGTTTTTGAAAAAGCCGTTATTGTTTCTCCGTCATTGAAAATCAATCATGCTGAAGTGAACGTTCATAATGGGGTTTATGTTGTCGAGATTAATTTTGAAAAATCTTCGGAGAAGAAAAAATTGATCGTTGAATAAACAAGAAACGATTGAAATCGTTTTTGAGAACAACGCGATTACATAGCCCACGGTTTAAACCGTGGGTTATGTTGAAGGGATTAATTCCGGAAAATTATATCGAGAGGAAAAAACTAATTGTGGAGTGATTGGCATATTGTCAGAAGGCACTACTACTCCATCACAAGATCCTTCCAGGATGACCGATTGGGCAACTTGCACATCTGCATATTTCCGCATCTGAACATCGGCTAATCAGCACATCATCAAATTACCAAATTAATGTTAAGCGTGCGCTTTCGCGACCTGCGCTTTCATCCAGTCTGATGTAACAGAACCCGGACGTTCAATAGGATGACCGAGTGCGCGATCCCAAAGCAAAGAAGCCATTACGCCTAAAGCGCGTGACACTCCAAAGAGAACAGTATAAAAATCATACTCCACCATTCCGTAGTGAATGAGCAAAGCACCGGAATGTGCATCTACGTTCGGCCATGGATTTTTAATTTTCTTGATGCCTGATAAAATTGGAGGAACTACTTCGTACAGCATGTGAACGATTTTGCAGTTCTCATCATCAGGCATGTATTTTTTCGCGAACTCCATTTGAGCAATGAATCGTGGATCTGTTTTCCGCAACACAGCATGACCATATCCGGGAACAACTTTTCCTTCTTCCATTGTACGGATCACGTATTCTTTGATTTGCTCTTTTGTCGGCATTGCGCCTTTGTAATGCTCACGCAGATCCATAATCCAGCGAACCATTTCCTGGTTTGCCAAACCGTGAAGCGGACCAGCCAGTCCATTCATCCCCGCAGAGAAAGAAAGATAGGCATCGCTCAAAGCCGAACCTACAAGATGCGTTGCATGCGCTGAAACATTTCCTCCTTCATGATCCACATGAATCGTCAGGTATAAACGCATCAATCGTTTCATGTCGTAATCATCGTAACCAAGCATGTGAGCGAAGTTTGCTGCCCAGTCAAGTTTTGAATCCGGTTCGATGTGAACACCACCTTTATAAGTTCTCCGATAAATATACGCAGCTACACGAGGAAGACGCGCGATGAGATTCATCACGTCTTCGTACATCGGATCCCAATATTCTTTTTTGCTGATTCCCTTGCGGTATGAAGCGGCAAACACCGACTCCGTTTGCAAAGCCATAATAGCTAAACTAAACTGTGTCATCGGATGTGTGGTAGCCGGTAATTCATCAAGCATGTCAAACACATGCTTCGGCACATTGCTTCTGCGCGCCCAAGCATTGCTCACATTCACAACATCGTCTTCTGTCGGGAGTTCACCGATAAGCATGAGATAAAAAATTCCTTCAGGCAACGGTTCAGAACCACCGGGAGCTTTCGGAAGTTTCACCATCAGGTCGGGAATGGAATAGCCGCGAAAACGAATTCCTTCTTCGGGATCGAGTTTGGACGTTTCAGTCACCATTCCGATCATACCCTTCATGCCGGCATACACCTGCTCAATAGTATATTGACCAATGACCTGGCTTCCATTTTCTTTTACAAATTCTTTAATCTCTGCCGCCATGGGCAAAGCAACCTTTGCAAATTTTTCTTTGAGCTTTTCTGTTTTCACTTACGGATGATGATTGAAAAAACAATGTTTGATGAGGTCGAAATTACAAATCGCTTTAGGATACTGCAAATGAAACTTTTTGAATCATTTGGACTTCTGCATATCCTGCTTCTTTTTATCCGACATAATGCCGAGTTCAGGAAATATGACAATGATACTGTAGATAAATGCCCCTATAATGACGATCCACATAAGGTATTCCAGATACCTTTTCATTTTCCGCTTACTAATGGTAGATTTCTTTTTCTTCCGCGTACGCTTCCGCAGCCTCCCTGAGGTTGGCGAAATGGAATATTGTTCCGTGGTGTGCTTTGTATTCCTGTCAATCATAGATAAGCGAAAAAGTGGGGCGGCCAATTGACCGGTAATTATTTTACAAATTTAAAATCTTTTTTTCCAAATTGAGCTGTATCGCCAAGCGCTTCTTCAATCCTGAGTAATTGATTGTATTTGGCGATCCTGTCGGAGCGCGAAGCAGAGCCTGTTTTAATCTGCCCGGTATTGAGTGCAACGGCAAGATCAGCAATGGTACTGTCTTCTGTTTCGCCTGAACGATGACTCATCACACAAGTATATGAATTACTTTTTGCCAGTGTAACAGCTTCAATGGTTTCTGTTAAGGTTCCTATCTGATTCACTTTGATGAGGATGGAATTCGCAATTCCTTTCTCGATTCCCTCCCTTAACCGCTTTACATTCGTCACAAACAAATCATCGCCTACGAGTTGAATTTTTTCTCCGGTGAGTTCGGTGAGTTTCTTCCATCCATCCCAGTCATCTTCTGCCATGCCGTCTTCAATAGAGACGATGGGATATTTTTTTACCCAATCAGCCCAATAAGCCGCCATCTCATCAGGCGACAATTGATCCTTCGTGGATTTTTTAAAAATATATTTTTTAGCAGTCGCATCATAAAACTCAGAGCTTGCCGGATCGAGTGCAATGAAAATATCTTTGCCCGGAATATAACCTGCATCCACAATAGCATCGAGAACAACCTGGATGGCTTCTTCATTAGATTTGAGATTCGGTGCAAATCCTCCTTCATCACCCACATTGGTAGAAAGTCCTTGCTTTTTCAACACGGCTTTCAAGTGATGAAAAACTTCCGTTCCCATTCTCAATGCTTCAGAAAAGGAAGGCGCTCCCAATGGCATGATCATAAATTCCTGAAAGTCGATGCTGTTGTCGGCATGAGCGCCTCCATTCAGAATGTTCATCATCGGAACAGGCAACGTGTTTGCGTTCACACCACCAATGTAACGATACAATGACTGACCTGTTTCCACGGCAGCTGCTTTCGCTACGGCAAGTGAAACACCGAGAATGGCATTGGCTCCGAGGTTGGATTTATTTTCGGTTCCATCAAGTTTAATCATTGCTGAATCTATAAGACTTTGCTCCGTTACCGGATAACCCTTCAATTCATCAGCGATAGATTTATTGACATTGTGAACTGCTTTCAATACCCCTTTTCCGAGATATATTTTTTTGTCACCGTCACGCAATTCCATCGCCTCATGAACTCCCGTTGAAGCGCCTGAAGGAACGGCTGCTCGTCCAATAAATCCTGACTCCGTGATTACGTCAACTTCAACCGTTGGATTCCCACGGGAATCAAGAATCTGTCTTGCCCTAATATCAGCTATTGTACTCATATTCGTAGGTTTTAGAAAGTGCAAAAGTAAAAACTAAACGATAAGTTTTAAGGGTGATTGAATGTAATTGAAATTTTATCTTTAATGCTTAATCTTCTTTCTCCTGTATCGAATTACGAATTAAAACCGAATGTACGAATATTCGAATAGTTGATTTAAAATAACATACACATATTCGTGTATTCGTATATTCGTAAAAGATTCGTAATTCGCTAGAGGAGAAGAAACAGAAAAAATGAGAATTCCCGAAATAAAACAAGTTCCTGTTACCTTGCAATACCTGCGTTACAGGCTGGTGTCATCCGATGAGCATGGACTGCATTCTCCCTTTGTATTTGATCTCTACAACAATGTAATTAAGGATGAAACTCCGTTTTATGTTTTTCATCTCATCGAGTCGATTCGCGCGAAGATGCTGCTATCGGATGAAAAAATAAGTGTTCATGATTTCGGTACAGGAAGAACTTCAAGCAGAAAAAAACGTTCGCTTCAGTTTATCGCAAAACACTATGTGAAACCTGCGAAGTACGGGCAGCTTTTATTCAGGCTCGTAAACAGGTTTCAACCCCAGCATGTTTTGGAGTTGGGAACTTCTCTTGGCATTACAACCATGTACCTCGCTTCTACCTCAACAAAATCCAACGTGATTACCGTTGAAGGTTGTCCGAATACAGCTGCGAAAGCTGCACAGAACTTTGAGACTGCAGGCATCAAAAATATTGAACAGTTGATTGGTGAGTTCAGCGAAACACTTCCTGTTGCGTTGAAAAAAATTCCACAATTTGATTTTGTATTTGTAGACGGGAATCACCGAAAAGATGCAACTCTTTCCTATTTCCATCTATGTCTTTCAAAGCATACAGAAGATTCTGTTTTCATTTTTGATGACATCCACTGGAGCAGTGAAATGCAGGAAGCGTGGAAGACCATACAACAACACGAAGCTGTGACACTGACTATTGATTTATTTTTCATCGGACTGGTTTTTTTCAGAAAAGGAATTCCAAAGCAGCATTTTGTACTTAAGTACTAATTACCAATTTATACTAATCTACGAATAACACTTTCATAACAATTAATCTTCTATTTTTGTTGCAGCATAAATTCAACTGAGAGTAAACAAATAACAATAGACAAAAAATAGAATCGATTGCCAACTGCTTTCTGTTGACTGTCGACCATTGACAGTCGACTTAACAATTTAACGTATGCCACTTCTCCATCTTACAGATATTTCAAAGCAATACAGAATAGGAACGGAAACCATTCACGCACTTCGTTCCGTTACGCTTTCCATCGAAAAAGGAGAATACGTTGCATTGATGGGTCCGTCAGGATCAGGAAAATCTACGTTGATGAATATCCTTGGATGCCTTGACACTCCGAGTGCCGGCGGCTATTCACTGAACGGAAAGGAAGTGAGCAAGATGGATGACAATGAACTTGCTGATATTCGTAACAAGGAAATCGGGTTTGTATTTCAGACCTTCAACCTGATTCCACGTAGTTCTGCACTTGACAATGTTGCATTGCCGCTCGTGTACGCAGGTATAAAAAAACAAGCGCGGGTTGAAAAAGCAACCGCTGTGCTCACTGATGTTGGTTTAGGCGATCGGATTTCACACAAACCGAACGAACTTTCCGGAGGACAACGTCAGCGTGTTGCATTGGCGAGAGCACTCGTAAATTCTCCTTCCATCATTCTTGCTGATGAGCCAACAGGAAATCTCGATTCGAAAACGTCAGAAGAAATCATGTCGCTGTTTGAAGACATTCATCAGAAAGGAAATACCATCATTGTTGTTACTCACGAAGAAGATATTGCACAACATGCACACCGAATCGTCCGGTTAAAAGATGGACTGGTGGAATCTGACCAGGTGAATGAGCATATTAAGAAGGCAGTAGTAGCTTAAATAAAAATTGAAGATTGCAGATTGAAAATTGAATATTAGTAAGGACAATTCAATTTTCAATATTCAATTTTCAATATTCAATCTGACATGAAGATTTACACGAAAAAAGGCGACACAGGAACTACGCAACTCATCGGAGGAACAAGAGTTCCTAAGCATCATGCACGCATCGAAGCATACGGAACCGTGGATGAACTGAATTCTTTTATCGGCTTGCTTCGCGACCAGGAAATAGCAGAACACCACAAAGAGATTCTTCTACTGATACAGGACAGGTTGTTTACAATCGGTTCATCACTCGCTTCAGATCCGGGAAAATCAAAAATGAAAATTCCTGACCTGAAAGAAGAAGATATCACGTTGCTTGAAAATGAAATGGACTCCATGGACGCTCAACTTCCTGAAATGAAATCGTTCATTCTTCCCGGCGGACATCCGACTGTTTCTCATTGTCATGTTGCACGTTGCGTGTGTCGCAGAACTGAACGTCTCGTTGTACAGCTCGCTGAATCTTCCGAAGAAGTTGATCCCTTGGTAACGAAATACCTCAATCGACTCTCTGATTATCTTTTTGTATTGGCTCGTAAGCTGGGTTCAGAACTCGGTGCACAGGAAATTCCCTGGAAGCCGAGAATGAGTTCTTAGTTCAAGCTTCAAAGACGAGTGAGGGAGATCTTTCACACTTTCAGATAGTTTTTTGGGTATCAAATAAATTTTTTCGCAAATGTCTATTTGAACGAAATTTTTTTACTTTTGCCACCCTTAAAAGAAAAAGTGTAAAGAATTTAGTTTCACACCATCCTAGAATCAGGTTTTATGTATTGGACACTTGAATTAGCACAGCATCTCGAAGATGCACCCTGGCCCGCTACAAAGGACGAGCTGATTGACTACGCAATTCGTTCGGGTGCACCGCTTGAAGTGATTGAAAATCTTCAGGAACTTGAAGATGAAGGAGAGGCTTATGAAAGCATCGAAGAAATCTGGCCCGACTATCCGACCAAAGACGACTTCTTTTTCAACGAAGACGAATATTAGTATTCAGTGTTTCGTTTTTCAACCACTGTCCACTTTTAAAATAGCAAAAGAGTTTCCTTCAGGAAGCTCTTTTTTTTTGAATACATTTACAACTGAAAAAGCGTAACCGTATAGTGCTCTATGAAAAGAATAATTACGACTCTCATTCTGTTTACTTTTTTCTCAGTATCAAAGGCACAAATTACTTTTCAGTCTACGTACAGTGATATTGCACACTGTGATGCAAAAACAGTTATCCAGAATTCAGACGGGAGCTATGTGTTTCTTGGCTCAATCGTAGTTCAGGGAGATTCTTCTGATATCATTCTTACGAAAATCGACAGCGTTGGCTCAACGATATTTTCAATCATCTATTCGTCCATCCGAAGTAATGACACGTTGTTAAACGATTACGGGTTCGATATAAAATCCACGCCGGACAATGGTTACATCATTTGCGGAACTACGTTTGGCTCATCGCACGATATGAACTTTAATGATGTAGTCGTGATTAAAACAGATGCATTCGGAGCCATTGATTGGTATAATATTTACGGACAAGCAGGAAATGATGAGGGTTACAGTATTTCATTGTCGACAGACGATGGATATTTCATTGCAGGACACACTAATTCTGACGGACTTAATAACAACGGTGGCTTCGTAATGAAAATTAATTCAATCGGAGATCCGATTTGGTATCACATTGACCACTTGGCAGGCGATGCACATTTCAACAGCGGCTGTGTAACATCCGACAGTGGTTTTGTAGCAGTAGGAAGCACAACTTATTTTTCAGACTCCGCTGATGTGTTTGCAGTGAAATATACAAATGACGGAACATTCAAATGGGCGAAACGCTTTGGTGCGCGCGGTGATCAGGAAGGAAATTCAGTAACGGCAACAGCTGATGGCGGATGTATTCTTACCGGCAGCAGCAGCCCTGATAATTCGCTCGACTCAACAGACATGCTTATTGCGAAATTAGATACAGGCGGAACAATAGAATGGTCGAAAACTTATAATCATCTTTACGAAGACAAAGCAACAAACATCATTCATCTGAATGATGGAAACTATGCGATCACGGGTTACAGCAATGGAACAAATACGTTTGCTCCGGTGAGGATGGTGGATTTTCTGAAAATCAACAGTACAGGTGATACGCTTCATTCTCAAATGTATGGTGACTTCACATTTGATTGCTTCTCTTCCGGCATTTCAGAAACGGCAGATCATGGCTTTGTGATGGGAGGAGTAACGTATGGTTTGGCAGGTCCGCAGGGAGCTGCATACCTTATTAAAACAGATTCAACAGGAACAGGACCGCTGTGCCCGTTCAATCCGTTACTAATAACTCCATCTTCAATTACTTTATCCGACAGTTCAGGATGCGCCACCAACACTTTTTTTCCTTTGTACACCAGCGATATTCCGGGCAGAGTTTCCAACTCCATATCATTCGGTGTTATTTGTCTTAGTATAAATGTCGAAGAAAACTCATCAACAAATCCGGCGATTGCAATTTATCCGAATCCTGTTTTACAAGAATTGAACATTGACATGAATCGTTATGACACGCAATTTGAGAGTTTAATTATTTCAGATGTCTTTGGAAGAGTTATTTTCAAAAAAGAAATTCATTCCGATGAATCCATTTTACATCTTGACGTTTCAACTTTTCATTCCGGAATTTTTCTTATTGAACTTCGCGGTGATAAAAATTATACTGCGAGGAAGTTTGTGAAGCTTGATTAATTTTTTGTAAAAAAATTAATTAAGTAGAGTAAGTTGATTGAGTTGATTTCGCAACCCTTAGTCTACTTAATCGACCCTCTTCAAGCCAGATTGATTGCAACCATTGATTTAAACGTCAACTCCGAGCTGAGAAACTTAATCATTTGTACAGAATGGATTTTCTATTATTGAGCAAAATTTATTTCTGATGAGACTACTTAGGTATACATTATTCACGCTGATTTTGCTTTCCGGATTTTCCTGCACAAAGGAAAAAGACGATGCTGTTTCTTCATCCCCTTCCGAAAATAAAAGCGGACAACGAATCTCTACCGCTGTTGCTTCCGTATTCTTCGAAGATTTTGAAACCGGTTCAAAAACAAGTTATGCATCAGCAGATGTTACTCTGGGAACAGGAACATGGACATTGAACGATGCGCTACTTGGAACTTCCGCAAGTGATCCTAAAAACGGATTGCAATCTGTCCGCATGCGAAACAGCGGAACATTGAGTATGAAATTCGATCATGCTACCGGTGCAGGAACAGTTACCATCCTTCACGCAAAATATGGAAGCGATGTAAACGGAACTTGGCAATTGTGGTATTCGACCAATGGCGGATCAAGTTACATTCAAACAGGTTCAACAGTAAGTACGACCGCTTCAGCTTTACAGACTGTAAGTTTTACAATTAATGTTTCCGGCAACATCCGTTTTCAAATTCGAAAAACAGATGCAGGAACCAATCGCATCAACTTCGATGATTTTTCTATCAGCGATTATTCAATTAGCAATCCTGTTCCATCACTCTCTTCGATTTCTCCTTCTTCGGCAACTGCAGGAGGAGCAACATTTACGCTTAACGTAACAGGAAGTAATTTTATCAATGGTTCTGTTGTAAACTGGAATGGAACAGCGCTCACAACAACATTTACAAGCAGTACGCAACTTTCTGCCAGTGTTCCTTCGGCAAACATTGCAACTGCATGAACAGCAGCAGTTACAGTAGTCACTCCTGCTCCCGGAGGAGGAACTTCTTCTTCATTTAACTTTACAATCAGCAACCCGACAACAGGAGGTGCAAAGAAATTTTTATTTGATGCTTCGAAAGCAGAAACCACGGGTAATGCTGACTGGACCATTGATGAAGACGGCAGCAATCCTCAGCGTACTCCTACTCCATCGCAATCAAACATTTCATCTTCCACTTCTGAAACTTATTG
>JAYTXY010000127.1:0-7876 GCA_043742705.1 Bacteroidota bacterium | reverse complement strand
AATGATGGTTCCGCCGGGTTTAAGAGCTCCGGATTTTTCCGCATCTTCAACCATCTTCAACGCCATTCTGTCCTTGATGGAGTTCCCGGGATTAAACGTTTCTACTTTCGCGTACACAGTTGCCTTCACACCATCAACAACTTTGTTAAGTTTTACAAGTGGTGTGTTTCCAATTGCTTCGAGGATGTTATCGCAGGTCTTTTTATTTTTTGGAGAGGACATGTTATTTAGTTCAAAGTTTTTAGTTCAAGGTTCAAAGTTTTTGATTCCGGTCTTGAATTCCTCTGCAAATTTAACAACTCTCCCGATATGAAACAGGATAATTTTAGCTGAACCGAAGCGCTTTTAAAGGACTGATTTTGGTTACAATGAGTGTCGGCAGAATCATCATGGTAACACAAACCAAAATCGTTCCGAGATTCAAAATGAACAGATAGAGCAACGAAATATTTACCGGCACATAAGAAATATAATACGATTGCTGGTCGAGGTGAACGAGGTGAAAATAGTGTTGCAATAAAACAAGTCCGACTCCGGCAATGTTTCCCCACAACAATCCTTTCCCGATGAGGAAAGATGCTACGTACAAAAATATTTTTCGGACGCTGAATCCCGCTGCTCCCAATGCTTTCAGCGTACCAATCATGTTAACGCGTTCAAGGATGATGATGATCAAGGCTGAAACCATGTTGATGCCGGCAACAATCAGCATCAGCACAATGATGATGAATCCATTCACGTCCTGCAGATTGAGCCAGTCAAAGATCTGCGGATAAATTTCGCGAATGGTGCGCGCATTCAGATCCGATCCGATGGATGTATACACCTTGCTCCCGATTTCATCAAGGTCATCGAAGTTTCTTATCGTGATCTCAAAACCTCCGACCTGGTCACGTGTCCAGTCATTCAGTTTCTGTATGTGAGCAAGATCACAGAATACATAGAGTTCGTCAAATTCTTCCAGTCCTGTTTCATAAATGCCGCTGATCTTAAATTTTCTTGCTCGTGGTGGCTGCTGAATGAAATACATCACAAGGTCATCGCCTGTGTGAAGGTTCAATTTTTTAGAGAGACTTTTTGAAATCATCGCAGCATCCGATTTCACGGAGTCATCGATTACGAAATTTTTTCCTTCAACGATTTTTTTATTGAAATAACTCCAGTCGAAATCACTGCCAATGCCTTTTGCAACCACTCCTTGTAATTCATCTTTTGTTTTGATGATGCCGGCTTTGGTTGCAAACACTCCAATATGATTTATGCCGGGAATGGAGCGGATGTTTTGTATAAAAGACTGGTTGCGATCAATGGGTTTTGTTTCGTACGAATTGTTCTCATCGAAATTGCTGACCTGAATGTGTGAACCAAAGCCAATCACTTTGTCGCGTATTTCTTTTTTAAATCCGGAGACAATGGCTAACGCAAGAATCATCACAGCAAAACCAAGCGAAATGCTCACGAGCGCAATCCGCACAATCGGTCGGGAGATCATGCTTTTGTCACGACCCGAAAAAACGATTCTGCGTGCGATGAATAATTCGTAGTTCACGGTTTATCTTGTATAATTGCGAAGGATTTGCTAAAGATATTTCTTCAAAGTTGTTTATGAAAGCTCAGACAAAGATATTTTTCATTTTGATTCTTGCGCTGTCAGCGAACTCGTGTTTTTCACAACAGGATTCCCGCGGATTAATGACCGGAGCGGAGCAGGTAAATGATTATTTGCCGTTGTTAAAAGGTAAGAGCATTACTGTGGTCGCCAATCAAACTTCAATGATTCGCTCCAAGCATTTGGTTGACAGTCTTGTTGCGATGAAGGTGAAAATAAAATGTGTGTTTGCTCCCGAGCATGGCTTTCGCGGAAATTTTTCTGACGGAGCAAAAGTCGCCACACAGGTTGATAAAACAACGGGTTTACTGATTGTTTCATTGTACGACAAGCACCGGAAACCTACTGCAGAAGATTTAAAGGATGTAGATGTTGTTGTGTTCGATATACAGGATGTGGGAGTTCGTTTTTATACGTACATCGGAACTCTTCAATACGTGATGGAAGCTTGTGCTGAGAACAATAAGAAGTTGATCGTTCTTGATCGTCCTAACCCCAATGGTTTTTATGTTGATGGTCCCGTACTTGATAAAAAATTTTCTTCGTTTGTGGGAATGCAACCTGTTCCTGTTGTATATGGATTGACGATTGGTGAGTATGCAACCATGTTGAATGGAGAACATTGGTTAGATAAAAGTGTTCATTGTGATCTGACTGTCATCAAACTGAAAAATTATTCACACAGCGATTTGTATCAACTGCCTGTGAAGCCGTCACCGAATCTGCCTGACATGGCTTCCGTTTACTTGTATCCTTCTCTTTGTTTGTTCGAACGAACGGCAGTGAGTGTTGGAAGGGGAACCGATAAACCATTTCGCTTAATCGGTTATCCGGGATTTAAGGATGGAGATTATTTATTCACTCCGAAAAGTATTCACGGAATTTCAGATCATCCGCCATACCAGGATACACTTTGTAAGGGTTTCGAACTTGGTGAATTCGGGACGATGTATGCACTCAACTTTAAAAAGATATACCTCTTCTGGCTGAAAGGAATGTATGACAGCTATCCGCAGAAAGAAAATTATTTCAAAGCATCGTTTGATCAGCTTGCAGGAAATGATCAGCTAAAAAATCAAATTATCACCGGAGTTTCTGAAGAGAATATCAGGAAGAGTTGGGAAGAGAATTTGAAAAAATTCAAAGAGATCAGGAAGAAATATTTGTTGTATCCGGATTTTGAAAATTGATTAGCTGATTAGCCAATTCGCTAATTAGCACAACAGCTAATTTGGTATCGCAATACGCATATCTCACATCATCCAACAAAAAAAGCCACCCTTTCGGATAGCTTTTTCGTTAATTTTTGTTGCCTGAAATTTAATTAGCAAATCGGCTAATTGGCAAATCAGCTAATTGATCTACTGAACTGCAGCTTTGAAACTTGCATCATTAAACCATTTGATGAATTCACGATCGTCCTGCGCCCATGATTTCATCTTGCTGTCTTTTGAAATGGATGCAGTGAGGTTAGAGACAACTCCACTTGCATCGCCTTTACGTGCTGAGATTACAGCTTTCAGGTAAAGTCCGAGTGCAGAATCTTTATCAGGAGAAGCGTCAAGCGTACTCATCGCACCATCTTTGTCGCCATTCAGAAGTTTTGCAAGTGCAGCGTTGAAACTTGTTGTTGAACCGTAGTTGCCAACAGCAGCAGCATAATTTCCGTCTTTAATATTCAGGATTCCGATGTTCTCATTCACTTCCGGTCCTGCAGCAGCAGCTGAAGCATACATCATGGAAGCATTCTTGCGATCGCCTTTACGGCTGTAACATGCACCGAGATTATTTTTCACAACAGCATTGTTTGCAGAAAGCTGATCAGCTTTGTTGAACTCTGTTGTTGCACCGTCAACATCTCCGTTCATGAACAACAGCATTCCAACGTTGTTTGAACTTCTCCAGTCCTGCGGATAAATACGTTCTGCTGAACGGTAGATGGAAAGTTTCTTTGCATTGTCAGTTGCCAATGTTGCAGCATATAAAATTTCTTCAATGCTCAATGAATCAGGATTCGAAGAAGCGAGTGCAGAGATCTGGTCATCGGTGCGGCTCATCTTATCAGCATTGATAGTGATCACTGATCTTCTGAGTTTCGGTAATACATTGTCAGCAATTTCAGTAAATGCTTTTCCCATTTTTTTGATTTCCAGTTCGCGTGCGTCAGCATCTGTGTTGGAAGCAACAATACGAAGGATCATGTCTTTCTGACCCATGTCAGATGACTGCATCAACTGCTGGAATCCTGCCCAGTCTTCAGAAGTTGCGCTTCTGCTATAGAACGAACTGTCTTGTCCTTGCTGATTTTTCATCTTTTTGAAGTTACCCATCAGGTATTTCATGGAAGAACGAGCACGTGAATCTGCAAGTCCGCCATTCATTTTTTCTTTTCCGTCAGGAGAAGCGTAACCCATGATGCTGATGTTTTTCATCGTGTAAGGTGCAACAGACATGGCTTTAACTCCACTATCAAGCATTGCCAATTCAGTCTTGTTATTAATGCCGCACTGTTTCACTTTGAAGTTCGCATTCATGTTGCTCGTCATGATCAGGTAATAGATCTGTCCTGAAAAATTAGCCGGAACAATTTTTTTGAAATCGTCTTTTCCGATCACCGTTTTCTCGTCTGATTTTACAAGAATCGGAGTAGCAATTGTTGCATCAGCAATCTTGTAAGGTTCAAAATCTTTGGAATTTTTTCCCTGTGTTCCTTTGATTTTTACCATTACATCACCGGCTCTCATATCAGAAGAGTAGGCGATCTTATCAGTATAACTGAAACTTCCACCTGCTTTTTGGTTGATTTTAGTCCCGGTAGTCTGAGAACTCTCTCCAACCTGCGTAACAGACTTAAAAGCATGTTCACCTGTTGATGTTTTTACCACAGGGGTAACAGTTAAGTCAACTTTCTTGGCAAAATACTTTGCCGGGTAGGAACCCTTTATGGTAATGGCAACACTGTCGCCATGTTCTTCAAGGGGATTGGGTGTAACTTCATATTTAACGAGCGAAGCATTCTTCGCCATCTTGCCGAGCCCGTTGCAACCCGCAACTGCAGCAGCGATCAGGATGAATGATACAGGTTTGATGTACTTCATTGTTTCTGTGTGTAAAATTTAAAATTAGTTTGTGTTTCCGAAGGCAATATTACTACAATTTTCGAGACAGAAAAGCAACTGTTATCAACTTTTCGAAGCACGTTTCCGCTCGTTCTCATCGAGGATAATCTTCCTCATTCGAATCGCTTTTGGAGTTACTTCGATGTACTCGTCCTTTTCAATGTATTCCATTGCTTCTTCTAAAGAGAAATTTTGCTTAGGCGTTATACGTACATTATCATCACTTCCTGATGCGCGCATGTTTGTAAGTTGTTTTGCTTTAACAACGTTCACCACTAAATCACCCGGACGGATTTGCTCGCCGATAACCTGGCCTGCATAAATTTCCTCACCCGGATCGATGAAAAACTTCCCGCGATCCTGCAGCTTATCGATTGAGTATGCAGTTGATTTTCCTTTTTCCATTGAGATAAGAACTCCGTTGATACGTCCCGGAATATCACCTTTCCATGCTTCGTATGCGCTGAAACGGTGAGCAATAACGGCTTCACCTGCAGTAGCGGTAAGCATTGCATTTCTTAAACCGATGATCCCTCTTGCAGGAATATCAAATTCCAAATGCTGGATGTCGCCTTTCGGTTCCATCACCATCAATTCACCTCTTCGTTGTGTCACAAGATTAACCACGGCACTTGAAGATTCTGCCGGAACATCCACCGTTAGTATTTCAAAGGGCTCGCATTTTATCCCGTTTAGATTTTTGATGATAACCTGCGGCTGACCAACCTGTAATTCATATCCTTCTCTGCGCATTGTCTCGATCAAAATTGACAAGTGAAGAATTCCTCTTCCGTAAACAAGATATGAATCCGGTGAGCCTGTCTCTTCAACGCGCAGCGCAAGATTTTTTTCAATCTCTTTATATAAACGATCACGCAAGTGACGTGAGGTAACGAACTTTCCTTCCTTTCCGAAAAACGGAGAAGTGTTGATGGTAAACAACATGCTCATTGTCGGCTCATCAACATCAATCGTTGGTAATGCTTCCGGGTTTTCAAAATCAGAAACAGTATCACCGATATCAAAGTTTTCAAGACCAACCAATGCGCAGATATCTCCTGCTGAAACAGATTCAGCACGCATTCTTCCTAAACCTTCAAAGCTGTGTAATTCTTTTACTCGTGATTTGATAATTGTGCCGTCACGTTTTACAAGACTTACAGGCATGTTTTCTTTAAATGTTCCGCGGAATACACGGCCGATTGCAATTCGTCCTACGAATGTGCTGTAGTCGAGTGATGTGATCAGCATTTGAGGAATTCCTTCGCGCTTTGGAGCCTGCGGGATATGTTCAATGATCGCATCCAGCAATGCAGTAACATCTTCTGTTTTATTTTTCCAGTCTGTGCTCATCCAGCCATGCTTTGATGAGCCATATAACGTTGGGAAGTTCAGCTGATCTTCTGTTGCATCAAGATGATAGAACAAATCAAAAATCTGCTCATGCACTTCTTCAGGACGACAATTTTCTTTGTCTACTTTATTAACTACCACGATAGGTTTCAAGCCGGCATGCAGTGCCTTTTGTAGCACGAAACGCGTTTGAGGCATTGCACCTTCAAAAGCATCTACAAGCAACAAAACACCGTCAGCCATTGTCAATACTCTTTCCACTTCACCGCCAAAGTCCGCGTGACCGGGAGTATCGATGATGTTGATCTTTACATCCTTGTAACGTACTGAAACGTTTTTCGCAACGATGGTAATACCACGCTCACGTTCAAGGTCGTTATTATCAAGAATGAGCTCGTCTGTGTGCTGATTGTCTCGAAATAATTTAGACTGATGAAGAATTTTGTCTACTAAAGTTGTTTTGCCATGATCAACGTGGGCGATAATGGCTACGTTCCTGATTTGCATTGAATTAGTTATTAATTAAGTGTTTTCCCCGTAGCAAAAGTATCAACCGGAGAGGTTGATTTTTTTGCGAGCGCGAAGGTACAGATAAAGAGTGAGATACGGAATAAATTATGAATTATGAATGCGGAATTATGAATTAGGTGACAAGGATGTTGAACAGTGCATAATGAACAGGAAATAACGAACAGCGAAGGTTGCAGAGAAGAATTGTGAATAAGAAGTTATGGATTGTTAACCGGGAGTTAAAAGTTGATCTGAAAGCACTACATGATGATGTGTTTATGCTTTTCATAAGAGAACTACGACATATTTTTTTACTCCTTGCATTAAAGAAACAGTCATCAAAAAAATAATTCCATGAAAAAAAATTACCTCGTTATTCTGATGTTATTGCTGGTATCAAAAAGTTATTGTCAATCTTTCACACTTCTTGCAACAGATCCTGTGGGAGACATGACTTCTACTGTTGCTGACCTCGCTGCACTGTCTGTGAGTATTGATCTTGTGCAAGACAGCATTTGGTTTAAAGTTGAAACCTTCACAGACGTTGATCCGCTTGGTGATGCGGGGATGATGTTTGGTCTGGATACGGATATGGTTGTAACGAACGGTGTTCAATGGGAGGGAGACAATCAATCAATGAAGTACGATCATGCGTTGCTGGTTTTCCAGGATTTCATCTCGCCAAATTACTACGGTTACCTCTATGGATCCGGAGGAGGTGCACCGATTACAGTGAATGTTTTAAGGCCGGATGATTACACATTTATCATCAGTACAAAACTTTCTTTGCTTGATGGTGACGGGAATTTTAATTTATTGCTTGGTTCGGGATTCTTTGATATCGTTTCAACACGAAGTGTGTTTGATGATCTTCCCAACACAGGCTATCTTACTGTTAATTCGACTGTAGGAATTTCTGCAGTTAACAGAAAAGAAAATCGACTGTTACTTTATCCCAACCCAACTTCTGATAAGCTGGTTATCGAGTCGGTTGATTTAAAATCCGGATCAGTCATCAAATTGCTGAACGTACTCGGTACGGAAATTTATTCCCGTGATTTGAAAAGTCCAGGAGAGCGTTTTGTAATCCCTGTTCATGAACTTTCAGCCGGAGTGTACTTCGTAAAAATCAGTTCAGAAGATGGAGATGTGTATTCAAGTTTTGTCAAACGGAATTGAATAAATCATCCTCTTCGAATGCTCTGAGTTAAAAAGTCACATTGAGCGAAGTCGAAATGTATTTTCTTTCACCGAAAACAGTCTTCGACTCCGCTCAGACTGACTT
>JAYTXY010000126.1:0-3772 GCA_043742705.1 Bacteroidota bacterium | reverse complement strand
ATATTTGTATCTTGAGTATTATAAATGGCTACATGTGTTAACACAGGCTTGATATCATCTTTAATATCATACACTAGTAAAGGATTAATAGGAATTTCTGACCTTTCTTCCCTGATTTCAAAATGCAAATGAGGTCCGGATGCTTCGCCCGTGTTACCTGATAAAGCGATGACTTCTCCTTTTTTTACTTTCATTTCTTTCAGTTTTGGTTGAAGCTCAATTTCATACGACTTCGCAGCGTACTGGGCATCCAACACATATTTCTGAATGGTAGGATTGAACTTCTTCAGGTGAGCATACACCGTTACAAAACCATTGGGATGAGTGATATACAGTGCTTTTCCGAATCCTCCTGATGAAATCTTTATTCTTGAAACGTATCCGTCAGCGGCAGCGCGGACTTCCTTTTCTTCCTGCATATCTGTGCTCAGGTCAAGCCCGGAATGAAAATGATCGGGTCGGATTTCGCCAAACGTTCCGATCAATACCAGGTTAGAATCCAGAGGAGAAGAAAAATAATTCTTTGGATAATGTTGTGCTTTCAGTTGAACCGTCAGTACGGTGAGTATCAAAAATATAAGCTTTGTCTTATTCATGGTGCAAAGAAAATAATTAAAACTGAGAAAAATGTCCACGGTCGACAGTTCAATGTTCACTGAGGACATTACTGGTAACGAGAATCAAGAGTCAAGAACCAAGAATTAGAGTCGGGAAGCTTTGAACTCGGAACTTTGAACTTTCTGCCATCCACCATCACTTTACCCGAATAACTCATATTCCTGACTCTGTGAACAATGGGTGTTGATAATTCATGTATCAATTCAAATATTTTTCATTCATTTGTACTTAATATTACAAACGGTACATGTCTTAGTTTGCCGTTGTTAAAAAATAAGCAGTCATGTCGGAGATGAAAACAAAACTTGACGAACTCGAAAACCGAATTCAAAAATTAATATATTTGCATAAGCAACTCAAATCAGAAAATCAAAAACTGGTTGGGTTGAATAGAAAGCTTGAGTTGGAGTTGGAAGAGGAGAAACAGCGGTTTGGTCGCCTTGAAGAAGGGATTGCAAACCTGAAAGATGCAGAACGGAATTCCACCAGCAAGAGCATTTCAGGAATGAAACATAAGATTAATGAAATGATCAGCGAAATAGACCGCAGTGTTGTCCTGATCAACGCACAAAATAAAAAGTGAATCAACCCTTATGGGAGAATTGCTATCAGTCAAAGTTTCTATTGCCAACAGAACCTATCCTCTCAGGATTACCAAGGACGAGGAGGAAAAGGTTGTTCAAGCTGCGCAGTCAGTGAATAAATGCATCAAGGAGTTTGAAGACAGTTATGCTGTCAAGGACAAACAAGACCTTCTTGCGATGTGTTCCCTGCAGTTTGCATCGGAGGCGATGGGTCATCATAAAAAGGGACCTAAACAACAAGATACAAGTCAACAGGTTAACGAGCGCATCGATCATCTTGCCTCTGTCATCGACCAGTATCTTGCTGATGAAAAGCAGTCTTAAATAAGGTAACGTTCTTTGAAGAAAATTAGTTCAAAGTTTAAAGTTCAAAATTCAAAGTTGTGTATTTCTTTGAACGTTGAACTCGGAACTTTAAACTACTAATGCATTCCCGCGTTAGTACTGAGATTCACTTAAAAAACTCAACACTTCGATACTATTGGAGAAAAGCTCCGGGTTCGATAACAGGCTGCAATTCCCGATTCACATTGGGTTCCCCGACTAGTCGGGGTTAACGGCAGAAGTTAGAAGATCCATGCATCTCCACCCATATCTTTTGGGGTTTGAAGGTCCCTCAGTATTAATCGCGGGTTTTTTGTTTTTAATGATTTGAGGATTGAAAATGATTATACCGATTACCTTCTTGTTGTCATTCAGGAGGAATCTATTTGGTAGAATGGTAGTAAACAGGAATAAGCTAAACGCTTATAGAAAGAACTAGTAAGTTAATTAAACTAAACCGAAATTATGACCGATGAAATATTAATAATGATTGTTGTTGGCTTTTGTGCTCTCGTTGCCGGAATCCTGATTGCCTGGGTTGTGATACGGAAAAGTATGAAAAGCAAGGAAGGAGATGCTGTGTCAAAAGCTCAGAGTATTCTGAAAGAGGCGGAAGCGGAAGCGGAGGTGATGAAGAAAAATAAAATTCTTGAAGCGAAGGAAAAATTTCTTCAACTGAAGAGCGAACACGAAAAAGTTATTTCTGAAAAAGACCGCAACATCAACGCGGCTGAAAACCGCGCCAAGCAAAAAGAAGCAGCTCTTTCTCAAAAGATAGAACAAACACAACGCAAGGAAAAAGAAAACGAAACGCTTCAACTGAATCTCGCCAACCAACTTTCAATTCTGGATCAGAAAAAAGAAGAAGTTGCAAAACTTCACCAGCGCCAGGTTGAACAACTTGAAAAAATCAGCGGACTCAGTGTCGAGCAAGCAAAATCGCAACTCGTGGAAGCGTTAAAGGCGGAAGCGAAAACAGATGCGATGTCTTCCATCAAAGACATCATGGAAGAAGCTAAACTCACGGCAAATAAAGAAGCAAAACGTATCGTCATACAAACCATTCAGCGTGTCGCAACTGAACATGCCATTGAAAATGCTGTAACTGTTTTCAATATTGAAAACGATGAAGTAAAAGGCCGCATCATCGGTCGTGAAGGTCGTAACATCCGAGCGCTTGAAGCTGCTACAGGCGTTGAAATTATTGTGGATGACACACCGGAGTCTATCATCCTTTCCTGTTTCGATCCTGTTCGCAGAGAACTTGCCCGTCTGGCTTTGCATCAACTGGTAAGTGACGGAAGAATTCATCCTGCACGTATTGAAGAAGTGGTGGCGAAAGTGAAACGTCAACTCGAAGATGAAATCGTTGAAGTCGGAAAACGCACAACCATTGATCTCGGTATTCACGGACTTGCTCCTGAATTGATCCGTATGATCGGAAGAATGAAATACCGTTCTTCTTACGGGCAAAATTTATTGCAACACTCGCGCGAAGTTGCTAACCTTTGTTCCATCATGGCAGCGGAGTTGGGGCTGAATGTAAAGCTCGCCAAGCGTGCAGGATTGCTTCACGATATTGGAAAAGTTCCTGATGATGAACCGGAATTACCGCATGCAATCCTAGGGATGAAACTCGCTGAGAAGTTCAAAGAGAACCCTGAAATTTGTAATGCCATCGGTGCGCATCACGATGAAATTGAAATGACGAGTATTATTTCACCGCTTGTTCAGGTGTGTGACGCGATTTCAGGCGCGCGTCCGGGTGCAAGACGTGAAGTGGTTGCGTCTTATATCAAGCGTTTGAAAGACATGGAAGCGATGGCGCTTTCGTATCCCGGCGTGGAGAAAACATTTGCGATCCAGGCGGGACGTGAGTTACGCGTGATTGTTCAAAGTGAGAAGATCACGGACAAGCAGGCTGAAGTTCTTTCTTTCGACATTGCTACCAAGATTCAAACCGAGATGACGTATCCCGGACAGGTAAAGGTGACAGTGATCCGTGAAACGAGAGCGGTGAATTACGCGAAATAATTTTTCTTAAAATTCCAAT
Source organism: Bacteroidota bacterium (assembly GCA_043742705.1). GTDB lineage: Bacteria > Bacteroidota > Bacteroidia > AKYH767-A > 2013-40CM-41-45 > JAPLDA01. The sequence goes on along the minus strand of JAYTXY010000126.1, from coordinate 193 downwards.
TAAGACTTTCTTTTTTAAATAGAACGTTAGGCTTGATTCATGGCACATTTGATCAGTTTGAAAACGTTTGTTGATAAGAGAGGAAACCTCACCGTCATAGAAAAGAGCATTCCTTTCGACATCAAACGTATCTTTTATATTTACGGAGTTGATGATTCTGTGAGGGGAGGACATCGGCACAAGAAAACCATCC
>JAYTXY010000125.1:0-16678 GCA_043742705.1 Bacteroidota bacterium | reverse complement strand
ACGAGAGCCGATGGAGGGATTCGAACCCCCGACCCACTGATTACAAATCAGTAGCTCTGGCCAACTGAGCTACATCGGCAAATTCTTCAAATTTCGAAGCACACACTACCCCATAAAAATGGGATTGCAAATGTAGAAAACAATATTCAACGTGCAAATTTTAAATAAAAAAATTTTGAACTGTTCCGGTGGAATAATTTTCTGAAAAACTGTCGTAAAATCGAACCGAAATTAACCCCTGACTATGTTGAATTATGACAATGAAAAAGCCTTTCACTTTTTGAGCGAAAGACCTGAATAACCTTGGTTTTAGCTACTAAATTAAGCGATGACTCTTGCCAATGGATAACGCTTCTTCCACATTTTAAAGGCTTGCATACTATGTACGATCATCATGGTTTTATGATCGAGTTGAACCTTTATGCGGGTAGAAGCGTCATGCTCTCCTTTCGGAGTTTTCTTCTTCTTGGTGATCATCTTTGAATGAGCTTTGTATCTGTTCACAGCAATTAAATAATTAAAATTGTTTTATGAGTGAATACGTTCAATTATTGTACCAACAACGAGTGCAATAAAGGAATTGTCATCCATATCCACAACCTCATGGAATAGAATTAATGTGAATTTTACAAACTGATGATATTCTTCGATTTTGATCAAATGAGAGAGAAAAACGATCCTAAAAAAAACTTGAATCTCCGAAAAGTTAGGATAAAGTCAAAGAGATGAGCAGCGCTCTTTATTAACTCTTTCCGATTCTCTCTGCCAATTCTGTCAGGCGATTACTGTATCCGATTTCATTATCATACCAGCCTACTACTTTTACCATCTGACCGATCACGGATGTAAGCTGAGAATCAAAGATGCAAGAGTTTGGGTTGTCGACCACATCGATCGAAACAATAGGATCTTCTGTGTATTGAAGAATATTTTTTAGGGTAGCCTCAGACGCTTTTTTAAAAGCAGCATTGACTTCTTCCGGTGAAGGCGATTTTTTCAGAATACAAGTGATGTCGGTCAACGAGCCATCAGGAACAGGAACCCTTACTCCTGCGCCACCGATTCGTCCGCTTAGATTCGGAAGAACATCGTTCAGTGCTTTCGCTGCACCTGTTGTGGTTGGAATAATCGAAACAGCCGCGGCTCTTGCTCTTCGAAGATCACGATGTGGAGCATCATGAATGTTCTGATCACCTGTATATGAATGAATAGTTGTAACAAAAGCTGATTCAACTCCCCAATTTTCATCAAGCACTTTTAACATCGGAGCTGCATTGTTGGTGGTACATGAAGCGTTCGAAATGATTTTTTCATCCCCTTTCAGCAAATGATCGTTTACTCCCAGTACAATTGTTTTAACTCCATCCTTTTCTTTAGAAGGAGCTGACAGGATTACTTTTTTCGCACCTGCATTCAAGTGCAACGAAGCTCCGGCAGCATCCAGAAATTTTCCCGTACACTCAAGTACAACATCCACATCCAATTCTTTCCACGGCAATTTGGATGGATCTTTTTCTCCGTACACTTTTATAGTATGCTCATCAATCAGGATAGAATTATTTCCTGCCCCTACTTTACCATTGTATGCCCGATGAACAGAATCGTATTTAAAAAGATGGGCGAGTGTTTTTGTATCAGCAAGATCATTGATTGCAACCAATTCCAATCCCGACTTATTCAACAGCACACGCGTAGTCATTCTGCCAATGCGTCCGAAACCGTTGATAGCAACTCTTATTTTTTTCATGGAAGGATAAGTTAACATTTATCCGTTATAAGTTATACGGAAAAAGGGGTAGTAAAAAAATGCGCGCTATAAATTGAACAAATGTTTTTCCGCATGATAACTTGAGCGAACAAGCGGACCGCTTTCTACATATTTAAATCCCATTTGCAAACCGAGTAGTTTATACTCTGCAAAAACTTCCGGCTTAATAAATTCGATAACCGGCAAATGTTCTTTTGTTGGTTGTAAATATTGACCAAGCGTGAGTATATGTACACCTGCTTTCAGTAAATCATTCATTGACTCAAGAATTTCTTCCCGGGTTTCTCCCAATCCAAGCATAAGCCCCGACTTCACACGAAGTCCGCTTTCATTTGCTCTCTTTAGTACTTCAAGACTGCGGTCATATTTTGCCTGGATGCGAACCTGCTTCGTCAATCGTCTTACTGTTTCAAGATTATGTGACAGCACTTCCGGTTTTTCATTGATCACCTGTTGAAGATTTTCCCATCTGCCTTGAAAGTCACCGATCAAAGTTTCCATCGTTGTATCAGGACTAACTTCCCTGATTTTACGAATTGTCTCCACCCAAATTTCGGCACCTCCGTCTTCAAGATCATCGCGGTCGACACAGGTAATGACACAATGCTTAACCTTCATCAGCTTCACTGACTTTGCAACACGCAATGGTTCAAAAGGATCTACAGCTTCAGGTTTTCCGGTTGCAACATTGCAGAATCCGCAGGAACGTGTACAGATGTTTCCGAGAATCATAAAAGTCGCAGTACCCGCGCCCCAACATTCACCCATGTTCGGACAATTACCACTCTGGCAGATCGTATGGAGTTTATGTTCAGAAACGATCTCCCTGACTTTCGTATAATTTTCACCTGTTGGCAATTTTACTTTCAGCCAATCAGGTTTCTTACGTTTTATTTCTTCTTCAATCTCCACTATCGTTCTACAATTTATAATTCACATTCATAATTTATAATTTCATTCCTACCATTTTCCTCCCCACAAAATTGAAACATAAAAATTGAAATAGACATTTTCATATTTATTAAAAGCCATAATCGGAATTGCTTTCGGAAAAAAATCTGCCATCATCCCTGCTTCAATGGCAGCAATTTTTCGTTGCCAGCCTGCGTATTCAAAACTGATTGCAAACTTACCATAGAGCCCGGGGTAAATTTTCATTTTGTCAAAGCCCGTGAAGAACGAAGCACCTCCATAAATATTATCAACGCGTTGATCGGGATCATCGGGATCATATTTTTTAGTTACAACAACTTTCAATGAGTCACTGAATGGATCATCTACGAGAACATCCAAATAAACAGGTTTGGCGATGCCAAGGTCAAGACCCCCGTAATAGTTGTATCGGATTTCAACTCCGCTCTTTTCTCCTTTGCTGAAAAGAATATTCTGGTAACCCCATCCTGCGCGAACTAAAAAGACATTGTTCAGCTTTCCGTAAATAAAAGATTTAGCACCTTCAATCGGATTCGTGATCCTGTATTCCTTCGGATGTTTCATCGAGATCACTTCAAAATCAAGAACACGTTTAAGAAAACCGTTAATGTGTTTTCCTGATTTAAAGGTAACACCCCATCCATTCGAATGAACAGTAATTCCTCCGCACGCTTCCCTTCTATAAAGAATGGCAGCATCCTCATCCCCCTCCAATGAAACAGGTTTCGCAACCTGGACAGAATCCTGTGCATGGCCATTCAATGAAAGAAATAATAAAAGAGAAGTTAAAAAAAACAGACGCATACTGAGGAACAAAATTACTATATTAAATCAGAAAAACCACCGTTGCCCTTATCTTTGCTTTCATGGAAACAATTAAAATCAGTTATCCCGGTGAACTAAGAACGGAAGCGACTCACGTGAAGTCGGACGTAAGGATTATTACGGACGCTCCTACCGACAACCAGGGAAAAGGCGAGTCGTTTTCTCCTACAGATCTGCTTGCCTCTTCCTGGGGTAGTTGCATGGTAACCATCATGGGTATTGCATCGAGAACTCACAACATCAACATTGACAATACGAGATTGAGAATTACGAAAGTGATGGCTGCAAATCCAAGAAGGGTGAATGAACTGCATGCTGAATTTGATATGCCGGAAAATACTTACTCGGAAAAAGAAAAAGCCATTCTCGACAATGCAGCACGCACATGTCCTGTAGCACTGAGCCTACATCCTGATATTAAGCAGGTGATAAAGTTTAATTATTAAATTGAGTTTAAAGTTCTTCGTTCAAAGAAAGAGAACAATCGTCTTAAAAATAAGAAAGCGAACCAAACTTGGTTCGCTGAGAAAATTTTAGCTGTATCTCCGAAAGAGATTATCCTCTGTTGTGAGTCTTCGGCTTAGCAGTTTGTCCATAAGCAGGACATTTTTCATGTGTTTTGCACGATGACGCAAACATAGCAACAACTGCAAGAAGAGCAAATGCACTGATTATTTTTTTCATGCTATCAATTGATTTTTTTGAAACCGTCTTTAACTGATTAATTAACTGCTAAATAAACGCAAAGATATTAACGTAGCTTTTGGAAAAATGTTTTGTTTTCCAAAAGCCTTGCAAAAGTATGTGTTCCTCTTTATTCTGCAAATAAGAAGTTTTCAACAAATTGACCACAAAAAATTGTTTGAATCTAAATTCGCCTCCTCAATCTGTAAGAAACAGATCAAAATTGCATTGACTAATTTCGCCTCATGAATGACGTGAATCCCGTTATTGAAGAAAGTTGGAAGAACCATTTAACCAATGAATTCCAATCGCCCTATTTCAAGCAGTTGAAATCATTTCTCGTCAGTGAGAAACTGAGTGGAAAAACAATCTATCCTCCCGGAAAAAAGATTTTTTCAGCATTTGATTTTACTTCTTTTGAAAATGTAAAAGTTGTTCTGCTTGGACAGGATCCTTATCATGGTACAGGACAAGCTCATGGATTGTCTTTTTCTGTTCCTGACCAGACTCCTCCTCCTCCATCACTCAAGAATATTTTTAAAGAACTTAACACTGATCTTGGAATACCAATTCCTAAAACAGGTAATCTTGAAAAGTGGGCCAAACAAGGCGTGTTGCTTCTCAATGCTACACTTACAGTGGAGGCAAATACGGCTGGGTCACACCAGCGAAAAGGCTGGGAACAATTCACCGATTCTGTGATCAAAAAAATATCTGATGATAAAAAAGGAGTCGTGTTTTTACTGTGGGGAAAATTTGCTCAATCAAAAGAACCGTTGATTGATACTTCCAAACATTTTGTGCTGAAGGCTGCGCATCCTTCACCATTGGCTGGCGGAGCATTTTTCGGATGCAGGCATTTTTCAAAAACAAATGAACTGTTGAAACAGCAAGGACTTGAACCGATTGACTGGAGACTGGAATAAAGTTATGCCATACACGTTATCAGTTATACGTTAATAGTTATACGTGAAAAGAAAACAAAAAGGTAGTTATCGAAAATTCAGAAAAATCGTCTTTCGTTTTTTGGAGCGCTTCATTGTGTTCCTTCTTTTTTGCTTCTCCACTCTCAATTCGTTTGCTCAGAAAAATTTTTCACTGAACATTCAATTGGTTGACACGCTTCAACTGGAAGAGTTTTCTAAAATAAAAAAACAGCTTTTTTCCCAAAAGTTATTCCGAGATACCAATTCCTGTAACCGTGAACTGCAAAGTATTTTACTCAAGCTAAACAACAACGGATATCTTGCAGCGGGCTTCGACAGCATTCGTTTTGACTCTGTTTCGTATAACGTTAAACTTTTCTTAGGAGAACGGTACGAATGGATGTCGCTTTCAAAAGGCAATGTGGACGAGGGCTTCCTGAACGGAAGTGGTTACAAACAGAAATTGTATGACGGAAAAAGTATTTCCTACGATCAGGTAAAAAAACTCCGGGAAAAAATTATCATCAACTGCCAGAACAACGGTTACCCTTTTGCTTCCATTCAGCTTGACAGCATTGAGATGAATAAAAATGCGATCTCGGCAAAACTCAACCTCGACAAAAATAAATTTATTCGTTTCGACAGCGTGTTAGTAAAAGGAAATGCAACGATTGCTCCCGTATACATTTACAATTACATCGGCATCAAACCGGGATCTGTTTACAACGAAGCACTGATTACAAAAATTACAAGCCGCATCCTCGAACTTCCTTTTGTAAAAGAAAGTAGTCCGAACCGCATTCTCTTTTCGGAAAAAGAAACGAAGCTTGAATTGTTTCTTGAAAATAAAAAAGCAAGTCAGTTTGATGGAATCATCGGATTACTTCCTGACAACACAAATCCCGGAAAATATACACTGACAGGAGAAGCTCATCTTAAACTTCAGAATGCATTAGCGCGCGGTGAGGTGATGGAGTTAAACTGGAAACAACTTCCTTCGCAATCACAGGATTTTAAACTGCATTTCCTATACCCGTTTTTACTTAACACTCCTTTTGGTGTGGACGCAAGTCTTGCGTTGTTTAAAAAAGACACGACTTATGTGGATGTCGTTAAAAATATTGGTGTGCAATACCAGCTCAACGGAAACAATTACCTGAAAGCATTTATCAGTGTAAAAGAAAGTACACTCGGATCAACAACGGGATTGAAATTTGTGACTGTACTTCCCGATTATGCCGATGTAAGCAGCACATCATACGGACTCGGATTTCATTATGAAAAACTTGATTACCGTCTGAATCCCCGCAGTGGTTATTCGTTTGAAACTATTGCAAGTACAGGTACAAGAACGATCAGCCGAAACAAAGAGATCAATCAGTCGCTGTATGACAGTCTCCAGTTAGCATCTACAGAATATCATACAGAATTAACTTTCGACTTTTACATTCCACTGAAAAGCCGCCATGTGATTGACTTTGGGATAAAAGGCGCGTATCAATACAGTCCGGCCATTTTCACGAATGAACTTTATCGTTTTGGTGGATTGAGAACGCTGCGTGGTTTTGACGAAGAAAGTATTCTTGCATCATCGTACGGAATTGCAAAAGTGGAATACCGTTACATCCTTGATCAGAATTCATTCCTATTTGCTTTTTTTAACGAAGCATATTATCAGAACAAGAGCCGGAATAAAAATATCCATGACACACCATATGGTTTCGGAACAGGAATTACGTTTGAAACAAAACTGGGAATTATGTCGGTGAGTTATGCGCTGGGAAAGGAGTTTGACAATCCAATTTATTTCAGAAATGGGAAAATTCACTTTGGAATTTTGAACTATTTCTGAAATATGTGTTGAGGTATTTAAGTGCTTATGTGTTGAACTGGGATTGAGTTGTATTCCATAAACACTTCAACACTTAAACACTCTTTCACTTTCCCAAACTCATTTTATAATGCCTGATGTTCGCTTCCAAGAATTCATCTCCTTCGGTTACAAAGCCGGCTTTCAGGTAAAAATTAATCGCTGTGATTTGAGCATTCAGGTAAATCCTCTCCTTGGTTGGAATCACATCATCCAGTACTTTTTTTAGGATCGCAGATCCTGCTCCTGTATTTCGTGATTCTTTCAGCACTGCAAATCGTTCCAACTTAATTCCGGAATCAGTTTTTCTCCACCGTGCAGTACCAACAGGGATGTCATCAACATAAACAAGGTAGTGCATACTCTCTTCTTCATGCGAGTCATATTCTTCCTCGCGCGAAACATGCTGTTCATCCACAAAAACTTTTCTTCGGATATCGAAAGCAATTGATGTGTGAGTTGCATCTGAAAAAGAAAAGGAGATTACTGTAATCATTTTGTAAATTTTAAAAAGTAAAGTTCTAAAAATATTCAACATTCAATAATAAATATTCAATCAACATCCTACCTTCGCACCATGATTTTAAAGAATGATTTAATCGTTCGTGCCGCCCGCGGTGAAAAAGTTGAACGAACTCCCGTATGGCTCATGCGCCAGGCAGGACGAGTGTTGCCGGAATACCGTGAAGTTAGAAAGAGAGCCGGCGGTTTTAAAATGATGATTGAAACACCGGCACTTGCTTCAGAAGTGACGATTCAGCCTGTGGACATTCTCGGAGTTGATGCAGCAATCATTTTTTCTGACATTCTTGTGATTCCCGAAGCGATGGGACTTCCTTACCTGATGGTTGAAAGCAAGGGCCCGTGGTTTGAAAAAACGATTCAGAATGAAAAAGACATCCAGCAACTGAGAATTGCTGAAGCGGGAGATCTGAATTATGTTATGGAAGCAATCCACCTGACAAAAAAAGAACTGGATGGAAAAGTTCCGCTGATCGGTTTTGCAGGAGCGCCCTGGACGATTCTCTCTTATATGCTGGAAGGACATGGAAGTAAAACTTTTTCGAAAGCGAAAAAATTTCTTTACACCGAACCAGCACTTGCACACAAGTTACTCGAGAAGATTACTCAAAGCACAATCAACTACCTAAAAGGACAAATTGAAGCAGGCGCTGATCTTATCCAGATCTTCGACTCATGGGCAGGAATTTTGTCACCTGAACAATACAGTGAATTTTCTCTCCCTTATATTTCAAAAATCTGTGACGCATTAAACAGTCCATCGTCCACCGACACTCGTCCCGTAATTGTTTTCGCAAAAGGCGCTTTCTTCGCTCGAAGTGAAATGAGCAAACTTAATTGCAGCGTAATCGGACTCGACTGGAACATGGATATTACTGAGTCAAGAAAATTAATTGGCGAAACAAAAACTTTGCAGGGAAACATGGACCCTTGTTTGTTGTATTCAGATTTTCCTGTGATCAAAAAGGAAACTGAAAATATGCTGCGTGCGTTTGGATCACAGCGATACATAGCAAATCTCGGTCATGGCTTGTATCCTGATATTGAAAAAGAAAAGGTGAAATTTTTTGTTGATACGGTAAAAGACTTCCGCCATTCCTGAACTTTAAACTTTCTTCGGTAACTATCTATCAGTTCCAGCAAAAGCATGATTTTAAAAAAAACTTCAATTTTACGGAGTTTGTTTTTTCTTCTTAGTCAGCTTTACAATCATTCCGTTTGGAGTAAGCTCTAATCTTCCTGCATTGCCAATAAGTCTATGTGAGTCAATCATTAAAATATATCCGATAAATCCCATTATACCACCTCCCAACAAAAATGCGTCACGCGAATCAGCGTCCACCGCAGCCCCTACTGCACAAGAAGCAATGCCAAGTAATGATAAATGAAAGCCCGTTTTAAACTCTTTGTGAGATGCTTTCATTTGATGGCTCATAAACACGATTGCCTGTTCGGTTGTCATTGGAATGGAGTCTTGTCTTTGCGCTAAAGCCATGCTTGAAATAAAGAATAATAGGTAAAGTATTTTTTTCATGGAATTGTTTTTAAATGTCACTGACAAATGTAGAAAAGTTTTTAAACCATCAAAATCGGATTACAAAATAGAAAAAATTCTAAAACCTACTTTGTTGCAACTTGTCTATAGTCACCCTTTCTTCTTTGAACTTAAATAACTAAACTTGCTTCCTTGATTCAAAAAGGAAATAAGAAACTGATCAATGCCTGGGCAATGTATGACTGGGCGAATTCCGCTTATTCGCTTACCATTACATCAGCCATTTTCCCAATTTACTTTACTGCAGTCACTGCATTAAACGGATCGAAAGAAGTTCATTTTATCGGCAGGACTTACAATGCAGATTCTCTTCAAACGTATGCGATCTCCATTGCTTTTTTAGTAATCGCTGCAATCAATCCTCTGCTTTCTTCCATTGCAGATTATAGCGGCAACAAAAAAAAATTCATGTACTTCTTCAGCACACTCGGAGCTGTTTCCTGTGCTTCTCTTTATTTCTTCCGGGGAACTGATACCATTGCCATCGGAGTATTCGGAGCCATGTTTGCAGCGATTGGTTATGCAGGAAGCATCGTTTTCTACAATGCATTTCTTCCCGAGATTGCAGAACCTGTAGACCAGGATAGAGTGAGCGCAAAAGGTTTTGCGATGGGTTATATCGGAAGTTCATTGCTGCTCATCTTTAATCTTTTTATGATCCAGTTTCCGCAATTCTTTTTTGATGTAGATGGAAAAGTTAACGAATTAATGGCTGCTTCAGCTTCACTGAATCATGATACTGCTTTGCAAATGGCAAAAGATTTTTTCTCAGGACCCGCTTCGCGCATTTCATTTCTCACTGTAGGAATCTGGTGGTTCGCTTTTGCTCAGTATACATTCAGGTATTTGCCGAACAACGTTTATGATTTGAAACCAAAGGGCAGGTACATCTTTAACGGATACCGTGAATTAAAAAAGGTATGGGGAGAATTACGGCAATCATCAAAGCTGAAAAGATTTCTGTTTTCATTTTTCTTTTTCAACATGGGAACGCAAACTGTCATGTATGTCGCTACACTTTTCGGCAACAGCGAGTTGAAATTAAATACGTCCATTCTCATTATGGTCATCCTTATCATCCAGTTTGTAGCAATTGCCGGAGCTTACTTGTTCTCTTCTCTTTCGAAAAAGTTCGGTAACATTTATGCTCTCTCCATTGCCATTTTTATCTGGATACTTGTTGCACTGGGAGCGTATTTCGATGACAAGCGATTCGGTGTGGATGAACAAACTGTGTTTATTATTCTTGCTGCAGTAGTAGGATTGGTAATGGGTGGAGTTCAGTCGTTATCGCGATCAACCTATTCAAAGTTGTTGCCTGAAACGATTGACCATGCATCTTATTTCAGCTTCTATGATGTCTGCGATAAAATGGGAACTGTACTTGGAACATTTGCCTTCGGATTTATCAATGAACTAACGGGCAGCATGCGTAATTCCATTCTTGTTCTTGGAAGCTTTTTCCTTGTCGGTATCTTTTCTTTACTTCGCGTACAGAAAACCAATTAGCTGATTAGCCAATTTGATAATTAGCCAATTGAAAAAAACAACTCCATCAGCTAATTGGCTAATTAGCACATTATCGAATTAAAAAATGATCGTAGATATTTTCATCCCTTGCTTTGTAGATCAGATTTATCCTGATGCTGCCATGAACATGGTAAAAGTGTTGGAGCATCTCGGTGTCGGAGTCAATTACAATCCGGAACAAACATGCTGCGGACAACCTGCGTTCAATGCGGGCTACTGGGATCAATGCAAGGAAGTGGGCGATAAGTTTATCCGTGATTTTCCGAACGACCGTTACATTGTTTCACCGTCTGCTTCCTGTGTGGGAATGGTAAAGAATTATTATCCCGAAATGTTTCACAATTCAGTATTGCACAACGAATACAAAACCGTTCAGAAAAATATTTATGAGTTCAGTGATTTCCTCGTGAACATCTTAAATGTCACCGATGTCGGTGCGCGGTTTGATGGCATTGCAACGTACCATGATTCATGCGCTGCACTACGTGAGTTGAAAATAAAATCCGCACCGAGAACATTGCTAAGCAAAGTAAGAGGACTTGAACTCCGCGAGATGAATGACGTTGAAACCTGTTGCGGTTTTGGCGGAACTTTTTCTGTAAAATATGAACCCATTGCTGTCGGGATGGCCGAACAAAAAATCATCAACGCAGAAGCTACACAGGCTGAATACATCATTTCCACGGATCTTTCCTGCCTGATGCATCTTGACACCTATATGAAACAACAAAACAAAAAGATGAAAGTGTTACATCTTGCAGATGTTTTGGCAAGTGGATGGTGATTGCAACAAATTTGTAAAATTCATCTTTCAAACAGACTTTTCATTGCAGAACAATGGCAAGGATCGGTATCTTTGGTTCATGAAAAAAGTCAATGCAAAATCGGTTCTCTTTCTTTCCCTGTTCTTTCTGAATTTCTTTTCAGTAAAAAATAGTTTCTCACAAGCCCTTACAGTCAGTTCATCGCAGTTGAATTTCGGGAACGCTTATGAAAACGCTCCTGATAGTGTACAGCTTACAATCTTCAACAACCTCAGTCATTCGGTGAATGTGACAGGGATGAAATTTTATACGACTTACGGTAGTCCGGCATTTTCTTCGCGCTTAACCAACTTCAACATTCCGGGTTCTTCTTCACAAATAGTCTGGATAAAATTTTCTCCTTCTCATAATATTTTTCATAATTCAGAATTGGTAATTGAGAACGATGGGCTGCGTGGTTATGTAAGTGTTGACTTGCGCGGACAAGGAAAATATTCGAACACGTATTATGACTTATCGGAAAATCTAGCTGAGGAAGATTTAAAAACAGCATTGCAGGACATCACAGGAACAGGATATCTTTCGTTGGGTTATAACATTGCTCGCGACAGTATGTTTATGTGGTTGGATAATCAACATGTAAACGGACAAGGTAATCCGCACACTACTTTTCTTGAAAGTATTTATACACTTGATTCAGCGTGGGATTACAGCAGCAGGACAGCTTGCCAGACTACTTTTAGCTTCAACACAGAGCATACCTTTCCGCAGGGATTTTTCGACCTGGATGGTATCGGAGGAGGAGATGAGCCAATGAAATCCGATTTACATCATTTATTTCCGACAGATGACGCATCGAATAATTACAGAGCAAATAATCCGTTTGGAGTTGTTGCAAGCCCAACCTGGACTTCCGGTGGATCAAAAGGCACTACTTCTTTATTCGAGCCGCGTGATGTTCAAAAAGGTGCATCAGCAAGAGCGATGATGTATTTTGTTTTACGCTACCTCGATTACAACAACTTTTTCAACTCACAGGAAAATATTCTGAGGACATGGCATCATAATTTTCCGCCCTCAACGGTCGAAACAAAAAGAAATAATGACATCAACATCATTCAGCATAACAGAAATCCTTTTGTAGATTATCCCCAGTTCATCGATCGTATTCATTCGATTGCTAATTTTTCAGTTGCTCCCGTTTCTCCTTCTATTGATCTTACAGAGGACACAATTGTGTATGGTTTTGTTCCGCAAGGAGTGCCGCAGATATTTCACTATGTGATCGTGAATAATGGAAATACAACGGTGAGCTTTTCTAATTTTCATTTGGGAGACTTGTCCCACTTCAGTTTTCTGTCAGGAGGAAATGACACAAGCATTGCTCCCGGAGAGGCATTGGGAATTAACATCCGGTTGATCACCACTTCAGGAAATGCGCTGCATGATTCCCTGACATTTCAGGCAAATGTTCCATCCTCAACTTCTGTAAAGCGTCACATATTCGCAAATGATCCGTTGATCAATGCTATTTCTGACATTAACGTTGAAAGAATTTCGTTGTTCCCAAATCCTGTTCATCAGCTCTTGATAATAAATCACTCTTCCATAGAGAAAGATTGCAACCTGGTGATCTATGACATTACCGGGAAAGAAATGATGTTTGAAACACTTTTGAAAAATAACAGCGCTACAACGATTGATGTTTCATCTTTAAGCAACGGAATGTATTTTCTGAAATCAGAAAGTGATACGAATGTATTCTTCCGGAAGTTTGTGAAACAATAATTCCTTCCAACTTCCCGGAATAAAAAAACCTTCACCATTTCCGGGGAAGGTTTTTTTAATGTGTATTCAGAAAAATTTACTGCCTGATAATTCTTTGCATCAGTTTCTGATTTCCGTTTTCAAGCTCCAACATGTAAGCACCCGGAGCAAGAGCCGATACATTCCAGTCAAAGCTTGCAGAAGTCTGCATCGCATTCACAATCTTTTCAGCAACCACTTTACCAAGAACATCAATAAGTTTAGCCGTCCACTTGGAAGTTCCTGTTGTATTAAAATGAACAGTCAGCATATCGTTGACAGGATTCGGAAAAACTGAGAACCCTGAATTGTGATTAATGTCTGCTATTCCAACAGTAGTAATTGAAACCTGCTGGCATGTTGAATCATGACAGAGTGCATCCTTATTTACATATAAACAAACCGAATAATTTCCTATTCCTGAAAACGTGTGAGTAGGATTTCGCTGAGAAGAAGTATCGTTTGCTCCCGATGCCGGATCTCCAAAATTCCAAAACCATGTGGCAGCATTTACAGAGTTGTCGGAAAAATCAGACACATTGAAAGATGTATTCTCATTGTATGTAGCTATCGGCATTGGATCAACATTTACACTTACAGATTTACGTGAACTGATACAAGGAGACTCCTGTACTTCCCAGTCATAGAAGTAATAATAATAAGCATTTGTTGCCGCGTTGGTTCCGGTAATAGAAATAATTCCGTTTATTCCATAAGGAAAAACAGCGCCCGCACTATTTCGGTAGAGATTAGCAGCACCCACACATTGCAATTGAAAGTTAGTTCCCACGGGGATCGCAAAATTCAATGTGACACGACTGGTTCCGGTTGGAATATTTACAGTTGTACTCTGGAGCGTAGTTCCGTTTTGAATGAGAGCGATGGTTCTGCTTCCGGCCGATTGTGCATATACCAAAACAGAAACCAGCTTCACCGGTGCGAGGCAATTAAAGATAAGATAACGATTAGTGGCGTTATTGTAAAAGCTTCCCCCTCCTGCTCCTCCTAAAGTATTGTCAACAGGAGTTGCAAACTGAACTGCCGGATAAATATCTGATTCAACATAGTAGGTTGTTGCTCCGGTAAGAGGCGGAGTGTTGAACACAACACCCGTGTCGAGTGGTGTTCCACCTGTTTCAACATCGTACCATGTAATCACGGATGATCCGCTTGCTGTGAGGCTGGCAGAACTTCCGGAGCATACAGTTGCGTTGTTTGCACTCGGAGCCGCAGGAAGGCTAACGTTGATATAACTAAGGTGAGTAACTGTACTGTCGCCAATAGCATTTGTTGCTGTAAGAACCACGTCAAATGATCCGTCAGAATGATATGTATGCGAAGGGTTTTGCTGAGTAGATGTATCTCCGTCACCAAAATACCAATACCAACTGGTCGGTCCGTTTGTACTAATATCATGAAACTGTACATGACCTGAACATGTAGTCGTTACATCGGAAATAAAATTTGTTGCAGGAGGCGCGCTTGCAAACGCGCATTGCCAGGTTAACCCAAAGCCGGAATAGTTCAGCGCCTGATCTGAAGTCTGGCGAACTGTAATAGAACCGTTGGTGGATGTAATGAATCCACCGTTCGGAAGTGTGTTGCCCGTATATCGTCCTATTAATGTACTTCCGCTATTCGGTCCGTCATACACATACAAATAATCAAAATCCGTTTCCAAATTGAATGAAGAAAACGTCAATGCAACCGATGCGGCTCCCACAGGAGCAATAGTAACAGAGGCATCCGTTTGATCCTGGTAATTTGAAAATGCTCCTCCATTGTCGAAAAGTTGTCCGGTGCACATTGTTTGAGGTGTACCTGTTCCAGCAAAAGGAAGAGAAACAGGACATGGATTTGAATTGTCAATACTGATGTACTGAACTCTCTTAAGCGTATCGGTTCCACATGAGCCGCCATCAGCAATTAACTTCACGGTGTAAAGACCATATGATGTATAGACATGTGTCGGATTACTAAAGGCAGTGCTTACCGGAGTTCCGTCACCAAAATCCCAAATAAAAGATCCACCATTGTAACTCAGGTTAGTAAAAGTCACAGAAGCCGGAATCGAACACAAAGTAGTCAGAGGTGACATAAAATCGCTGTGGACGACTGATGTATATGCGCCCCCAACTCCCACTGCATGCCAGGCGTTCACTGTCTGCATCACTTCATTCGTACACGGACCATATAAATCGATGGCGGCCTGCATGGCGTAAGTCCTTGCATCTGCATATTCTGCTGCAGAGAACAGGTAAACTGTATTCATCCTGAAACAAATTGCCGAAGCTTTATCAATTCCTAAACCCGTAACAGAATAAGCATCTCCGTTATCATTTGTTCCGCTTCCACCTTCTGTTAAAAGATAAAACCAATGACTGATGATGGTACTGTTTTGATGAACTTCCTGATTTACGAAATCCCAGTTGTTTCCCTGGTAGGTATCAGGATTTCCGGTGTTACCTGGATTTGCAAGGTCACGGAATGGTGAGCCTCCTATCTCATCTCCGTTCAACCAATCAATAGTTGCAGGATGTTTTCCAAACTGACGAATAGCAATTCCCATGCAGTCACTGAATCCCTCATTCAATGCTCCGGCTTCACCGGCTCCCAAGCCTGACGTTAATTCGGTTAATCCATGCGATATCTCATGGCCTGTAATTTCCACTGAAGTAAGCGGTGAATAAGTTCCGTCGCCATCACCAAATGTCATTTCCTGTCCGTCCCAGAATGCGTTTACAAAATTGGTCCCGTAGTGAACATACATCAAAAGCGGAAACCCGGCATCGTCAATACTGTTGCGTCCAAATTTCTGCCAGTAAAAATCGTAAGTCATCTCTGCACCCCAATGAGCGTCCGTAGCGTATTCATCAAGTTGAGCGTTTACATTGTTCCAGTTGTTGTTATCATCCATAAAATCGGTGTTCGTATAAGTAGTAGCCGTCTGTAAGTTATACGTTTCAATTCCACCACCCCTGCTTGCATCTCTAAGATAAAACGTTGTCGGATTGATGCTGTCTGTAACAATCGCTTGTGTGCCGCTATATACTGTTTCCGCTAACCCGTTTGCAATAGCATCCACAATTCTGTTCTTCGTATAAATCACTTCTCCACTGCTTGCATCTACGAAAACAAATTCACGCTTCAGCGGTTTTTCAGCATACACATCAAATCGGTATGCAAGGCGGTAGTTATCGGAATTGATTTTTCCTTTTAACGGAGCAAACATTAATTCACCCTTTGGAAACCATGTAGCATCAGGATTTTTTGTTGTAAGCTTCAGTTGCTTTTCCATCAACGGTGATTGCCAGCGATACAATTCAGCATTCATGTAGGCGATGGCTTTTGAAACGGCAGATGATTCATTCATCGAAGCATCGGTTGACACTTCCAGTTTATCTAACAATATTCCGTTCATGGAAACAATCAACTGATCTTTCACATGCACAATAAACATGGTGCCTTCGACAGGAAAACCATGATGAATTTGCT
>JAYTXY010000124.1:0-18088 GCA_043742705.1 Bacteroidota bacterium | reverse complement strand
CGTTGAGACCTTTGGAATTATCTCCAGGAACCATTGAATGCATCTGGTCAAAACCAATTGTGACAACAGGAATGACGTTGAACGATTTGGAAAAGCTGAAAGAAACTGCAAGAAATTTAATGATTGAAAACCTGAAGTGATGTCAAAGCAAAATTCGAAATCCGTAATTCGAAATTCGAAATCCATTGAAAGATGTCCGTGGAGTTTATCCAGCGAGTTAATGATGCATTACCACGACACTGAATGGGGAATTCCTGTTCATGACGACCAACTTCTGTTTGAATACATCGTACTCGACACTTTCCAGGCTGGATTAAGCTGGTCAACCATTTTAAACAAGCGTGAGAATTTCAGGAAAGCATTTGATGATTTCGACTACAAAAAGATTTCACGTTACACTGAAAAGAAAATTCAGAAGTTGTTGGTAGACGAAGGCATCATTCGCAACAAACTGAAGATTTACGGAACGGTGAACAATGCCAAAAACTTTCTTGCGATTCAAAAAGAGTTCGGAACTTTTGACAAGTACATCTGGCAGTTCACCAACTACAAAGTGATCAACAACAAATGGAAGGATCAGAAACAAGTTCCTGCGACAACAGAACATTCCGATGCCATGAGTAAAGATCTTTATTCCCGTGGATTCAAATTTGTCGGCTCAACCATTTGTTACGCTTTTATGCAGGCAGCCGGAATCGTGAATGATCACATTTCAATTTGCCATTGCAGAGCCTGATTCCTGGTTCAAAAAGTCCGTTCCATTTGTCATTTACCACAACGAATTTGCTACAAATTCTACGTTCGAAGGATTTTTTTCGTTAAAATGGCGTTTTTTTTGCCATTCATCAAATAGTTCATATCCTTCGCCAAATTAGTTTTTCACGGATTCAAAAAAATATTACATTTGGAAGGCTTTCGTTATGAACACACTAAAGCTGTTCAGATCAATTAATGCTTTCTATGTTAATTGCCTGTTTAGCTTGTTATTTTTTGTCTTAACTTTTTAAACAAACTTGGTACAAAAAGATAACCTAAGAAAAACATTCAATAGCACATCACAGAAAATATCATCGTTAAAATCAACGCGAAACATGAAAAATTTTTATCCGAAACAGCTACCATGCAAAGCATGTGACAGTACATCGGCAAAAGCAAGAGTACTAATTTATTCTCTCGCTATGCTTCTATTTGCTGTTTGCTTTTTTCCAGGCAAATCATTTGCGCAACAGCTTCAGATCACTGACTTTGTTTTGTTCTCCGGTTCCGGCGGACCCGGAACAACTGCTCCTCCATCACCTGGCTATGGTGTGATATTGGGTTCTACAAACAACATTATCAATGGTACAGTCGGAAGTTATTCGCTCGTACAAACCACAGGTAATGCAGTCATAACAGGAAACGTCAACTCAAGAGGAAAAGTTGTTCTTGCGAATGGTTCTACGGTGAATGGAAAAATCACTGCGGAAAATAGTGCATCAGCAACAGGCGCAATTCTCTCAGCAGGTTCCAACCAGGCACTTACCGGAAACATTGACGTTAAAGGTAATGTTACTGTTGGCGGAGGTACTGTTTCCGGAATTGTAACTCATCCTGTTGGAACAACTTACTCGGGTCCCGGCATCGGAGCGAGAGATGTCATTGGAACTCCAACTTTACCTACGTTTCCGGCTCTTCCTGCAATCACTACTTTTCCTGCAGTCGGATCAACGAACATTTCAACTACCACTACCATTACTCCAGGCTCTTATGGCAACATAGCACTCGGAGGAAATAAGACTCTTACGTTAAATGGTCCGGGCGTATATGTTTTCAATTCCATCAAGAATACAGGTAACACCAATACGTTTACATTCAACTTTCAAAACAGCACGACAGGCAAATTCTATCTCTACATCTATGGTGATGTGGATCTGAATAAATCGGATGTTATACTTTTGAATGGAGGAAGCGCTTCTAAAATTTATGCCGAGACGCATGGTAAAGGGTTGACTTCTTCAACCGGCAATGTTGCTTGGACCATTGCGAATGGTTCTTCAGGCGGCAACACATCAAAATGGTTAGGAACAATCTGGGCGCCTTATGCAGCTGTTTCAATCGGATCAGGAAGCGGTTCGGCTAATGTTACAGGCGTGGTTATGAGTGGTACACAAGTGAGCATACAGAGTGGTGTTACGATGACGTATTCGCCTTTTCTAAACTGTAACCCTCCCGTTGCAAATGCAGGTAACGATGTTGCGTTTTGTTCTGGCAGTAGTTCAACTATTGGTGTTGCTCCTGTTGCAGATTATACCTACAGTTGGTCACCAACTACCGGCTTAGGAGGTAATAATACAATTTCAAACCCGACTGTTACTTTATCAACTGCAGGAACTTCTGTTTATACATTGACTGTTGCATCTGGCGCTTGCACAACTACTGACCAGGTTAATGTTACAGTAAGAGCCCTTCCAGTTGTAAATGCAGGAACATACGGACCTGTTTGTCTTAACGGGCCAAAGGTTATTCTTGCAGGAACTCCTTCCGGAGGTACATTCAGTGGAACAGGTGTTTCAGGTGGCTTATTCAACCCTGCAACAGCAGGAGTAGGATCTCATGTCATTACTTATTCATACACCGATGCAAATGGTTGCACCAACACTGCAACTACAACTATAGTTGTAAATCCAAGTCCGACTGTGACAGCAGGTACATACGGACCTGTTTGTGTAAATGGAGCATCCATTACTCTTACAGGATCTCCAGCAGGAGGATCATGGCTCGGCCCGGGTATTTCAGGGAATACGTTTAATCCTGCAACTGCTGGAGCAGGCAGTCAGACTATCACATATGTATACACGAATGTGAATAACTGTTCCGACAATTCTTCTACAACAATTGTTGTAAATGCGTTGCCGACTGTGAGTGCCGGAAACTATCTTCCTGTTTGTATAAACGGACCTTCCGTTGTACTTGCAGGTTCTCCTGTAGGGGGGACATTCAGCGGACCGGGTGTTTCGGGAAATACATTTAGTCCTTCAGCAGCAGGTGCAGGATCAAAAACAATTACCTACACTTATACCAATGCAAACAATTGTACAAACTCTGCTACAACAAACATCACTGTCAATGCGATTCCAACAGTAAGTTCAGGAACGTATGGACCATTTTGTTTAAGTAGTTCTCCGGTTACACTTGGCGGAACTCCTTCAGGAGGAACTTTCAGCGGAACAGGTGTAAGCGGAACATCTTTTAGTCCGGGAACTGCGGGTGTCGGTTCACATTTAGTTACCTACACTTATACAGATGCTAACAGTTGTACTAATACTGCAAGCACTCTCGTTGGTGTAAATATTTTACCAAGCGTAAGTGCAGGAAGTTACGGACCACTTTGCATCGATGCAGGAACAATTACTTTAACCGGAAGTCCCGCCGGAGGAACTTTCAGCGGCACGGGTGTTACAGGAAATAGTTTTAACCCTGCCACCGCAGGAGTTGGTTCACATACCATTTCTTATTCTTATTCTGATGGAAATAATTGCAGCGGAAATTCCTCTACGACAATTATTGTAAACGATTTACCAAATGCCAATGCAGGAGCTGACGGGCAACTTACCTGTGAAATTCCTACCGCTCAATTAACGGGAACATCCTTAACTTCAGGAACCACATTTAGCTGGACGAGTCTCAACGGTGGTACTTTTGCAACAGATTCAAATGCTGCTTCTGTCACAATCAGCGGAGAAGGCAACTTCGTGCTGAAGGTAAAAACCTCTGCTACCGGATGTATAGCCAGAGATACAGCATTGGTGGTACGTATTCCATGTATTTTTCCTTATTATCCTCCACTGCCAAACGGGAAATCGTACGATAAAATCGGATCAGAACTGCATTCACTGCATGCAAACTTTGGCGGTGTTGAAGACACTATCGAAAATATTTTCAGGTTAAGCGGTGACAGTGTGTGGATTGAAGTTATTTATAACTACGGACAGTACAACCAATTATTATCGCTCCTTCAATCTTCTGATTACGGATTGACTGACCTTATAGATAACGGAACAGGCAACCTGATCATCACAGGAAAATTTCCAATCGCAAAATTGTTGAAGCTCGACAGTTTACCAAGCCTTATTAATTACGTTCGACCGGTATTTCCTCCGATTACAACTTCCGGTGTAACCACAAGTGCAGGGGATGTTTTCCAGAAATCCGATTTGGCAAGAAATGGATTCAGGCTGAATGGTGATAAAACAAAAATCGGAATTCTGTCGAACAGCTATAATACCATTCTTGGTAATCCTGCACACGCTGATGTATTAAACGGAGATCTTCCGGGTGATGGAAACCCTGATGGAGATCTTGTTCCTGTAAATGTTCTCAGAGATTATCCATATGGAATTAAATCTGATGAAGGGCGCGCTATGTTGCAGATCGCTCATGACGTAGCGCCCGGTGCCAAACTCGATTTCAGAACAGGATTTATAAGTGCGGGAGATTTTGCCCAAGGTATTCGTCAGTTGAAGCAAGACACTTGTGATGTTATTGCAGATGACCTTACCTTCATCACTGAACCTTTCTTCCAGGATGGCTTGATTGCAAAAGCAGTGGATGAAGTGACAGCACAAGGTGTTGCTTATTTTTCGGCAGCAGGAAACTATGGTAACAAATCCTATACAGGAACATTCAATCCTACTCCTGCTCCTGCAGGCGTTGTCGGAGAAGCTCACAATTTCAGCAGCGACTCCGTTGACATTTTCCAAAGCGTTTCGCTAACTCCGGGAACGTACACCATCGTTCTTCAATGGCAGGATTCAATTTATTCAATCGGTCAAACGCAAACGGGTACTACTAACGATCTCGATATTTACCTGACCTATGATAACGGACATACGTTGTTTGGTTTCAACAGGAGTAACCTCGGAGGTGATCCGATTGAAGTACTCTCTTTCACTGTAACTGCAAACACTTCGACCAACATCATGATTGTACGGTCGGCTGGTTCGGGAAGTGTCGCATTCAAATACATTGCATTCCGTGGTGACCCTGTTATTAATGAACACAACCAGGGAGCATCCACCATTGTAGGACAATCAAACTCAGTAGGAGCAATTACAGTTGGTGCTGTTCGTTATGCTAACACTGCTCCCGTTTCTGGCAGCGGACTCACAGTTGAAACGTTTTCTTCTGTAGGAGGCATGCCTATCAATGGTTTAACAAGAAGCAAACCTGACTTATGTGCACCGGACGGAGTCAATACAACAGTTTACATGGGAACACCTTTTAATCCGGATGGAGATGGATTCCCTAATTTCTTCGGAACTTCTGCAGCGGCTCCGCATGCTGCTGCCGTTGCTGCGTTGTTGATTGATGGCAAGAAAAAATTCTATGACACAACATTAAGTTCAGCAGAAGTACGATCGATTTTAAAATCGACTTCGTTGACTATGTATGGCTCGAATTCAAATACTAATTCCGGTTCAGGATTTATTGATGCCGATGCTGCATTGCGAACACTTGCTGCTCCTTCTCCAGAAATTATTTCACTCTCTGTTCCACCGGGCGACACAGCAGGACACGTTACACTCGTGGTAACCGTTGGAGGAAATTACATGACAACTCAGTCTGACATTTTATTCAGAGGTGATACGCTGGTAACTACATTCATTGATCAAAACCATGTATCAGCCATCATTCCTGCATTTACCGGCAATCCTCCTATCCAGGTGTTTACTCATCCTATAACTCCGAGTGGTCAGGATGGCGGACTTTCAAACACGTTGTATTTTTACTCTCCGATTAAAAAACAAGTGGTTGTAACGGCAGATAATCAAACCAAGAGATTCGGAGAAAAACTTCCTACTCTCACTGCATCCATAACAGTTGACGGAGTGCCACTCGCCTCTTCCGGTTTTACAACTACGGCTCTTGGTCTTGACAATATATTATTTCAAACTCCTGTCACAGGTACCATCAATGTGGGTACTTATTTTATCAAGCCTGTTGTCGACACTGCATCATTGGATATCAGTTTTAAAGAACTTTACAAGTACGCCTTCACGAATGGTTTGTTCACAGTAACAAAATTGCCGCTTGTGATTACTCCTCGTGATACCACTTTGATTTACGGAGATAAAATCGGTGACTTCGGTTTCAATTACACGTATGACGAATCAAATATTGACATCGGTGATCAAAGTGCTTTCCTTAGTTCAATTGAAGCTGAGCATGCATCAAACATGTCGAATGCATTGGCTTTGGTTGATGGACGTATAATATCAAGCGGACGAATTATCAGCAGTTCTGATATAAACGGTCTTGCAATGATTGCAAGCGGTCGTATTATTTCGAGCGGACGCATTATTTCCAGCGGTCGTATTATTTCAAGCGGAGTGACTGTTATCGACACAACCTATGTGATTGACATTGCTCCGAAGTCTGTATATAATTTCCAGGCAAACCCTGATTCGACAGGACTGGAAAGCCCGGGACCTTTTTCCTCGGCGCGCGCATTGCTTAGCGGAAGAATTATATCAAGCGGAATCGGAATTGTAAGTGGACGTATCATTTCCAGTTCATCACCGATTGTAAACAGCAGCACCCTCGATGAGAACAGTGCTGATAAAACGGTGATCATTATTGACGAAAGTGATGTAAACGCTCCGGCTGATGATTCGTTGACAGGATTTAAATCTGTAAATTTAGTGACCGGTACAACTGTTGGAAACTGGTTAATAGTGCCGGGAGCATTGGTTTCACCAAACTTTGAAATTACGTATGGGCTAGGAGCGCTTATTATTCAGCCTGCGATATTGACAGTAACTGCAGATGATAAAACTCCATTGTGTAATTCACTTCCTGTTTTCAGTTCAACAATTACCGGGTATAAGTATTCCGACAATTACGATAGTGTGTTTTCATCAGGACCAACTTATAGAGTAACCAACAATTCAAATACTCTTGTTACCGGAATCCCGCCTGCAGGAACTTATAATATTGTTCCTTCCGGTCTGCAGCAGATTCTTCCATCAAATTACGTGTTGGATTCCGTGAATGGTACGTTAACTGAACCTGCACTGCTGACGTTGTCTGCTACTCCAACTCAACCTTTGTGCTTTGGAGAAACAGGAAGTGTTCAACTGGCAGGAAGTGGCGGAACAGGTGCATTAGACTACCATTCACCACAAACGACCGGTCTTTTGGTAGCAACTTATAATTACACCGTAACTGATGCGAATGGTTGTACTGCGACTGCTTCAGCAGTGATTAATTCAGCACCGCCTCAGTTAATCCTAACAGCGACTCCAACTCAACCGGCTTGTTATCTTGAAACAGGAAGTGTGAGCTTGTCTGCAAGTGGTGGAACTCCGGGATACATCTATGGTGAGTTATCAACCTTGGGGCTTCCTGCAGGAGGATACACCTATTCTGTAAAAGATGCCAATGGATGTCCAGCAACGGCATTTGTAACAATTAATGCAGCGCCTGCTCAGTTGGTCTTAACTGCAACTCCTGTTCAACCTAATTGTTTCGGTCAAACAGGAAGTGTAAACTTATCTGCTGTCGGAGGAACACAAGTTTACACCTTTGGCGGTTCATTGACTTCAGGTCTTTCTGCCGGAGGATACAGTTACTCTGTGACGGATGCCAATGGATGTACTGCTACTAAATCTGCAACAATCAATGCAGCGCCTCCGCAATTGATTTTGACTGCTACACCAACTCAACCGGCTTGTTACCTGCAAACAGGAAGCGTAAATCTTTCTGCAAGTGGCGGAACTCCGAATTATACTTACGGTGGTGCATTAACGTCAGGTCTTTCAGCAGGAGGATATACTTACTCTGTGACGGATGCCAATGGATGTACTGCTACTAAATCTGCAACAATCAATGCAGCGCCTCCGCAATTAATTTTGACTGCTACACCAACTCAACCAAATTGTTTCGGACAAAAAGGAAGTGTGAATTTATCTGCAAGTGGCGGAACTCCGAATTACACTTATGGTGGTGCAGCAACTTCCAATCTTCCTGCGGGAGGATATACATACTCCGTGACAGACTCAAAAGGATGTACGACAACAGCTTCTGCAACCATCGTGGTGCCGACAGCAGTAACAGGAGTTACTTCAACCACAGGAACAGGTTGCAATACTTCAACAGGAAGTGCTACAGTTACTCCGGCCGGAGGAACTCCAGGATATACGTACTTGTGGAATCCGGGAGCAAAGACGACTCAAACAATTTCCAATGTTGCAGCAGGAAATTACACGGTAACGATTACCGACTCTCATGGATGTACAGGAACTGCGACTGCTGTTGTCACTACCGCATTGCCTGCGCCTGGCCCTATTACCGGACCGGGGTCCAATCTGTGCAACGGAAATGGTAAAAATTATTTCATCAGTCCTGTAGTGGGAGCTATTTCATATACATGGACAATTCCGACCGGTGCTAAAATAACAAGTGACCAGGGAACAGCGATCACTATGAATTATGGAAGTAATTTCAGAACGTCCGGTTACGTTTGTGTGAGAGCAAATTATGCATGTGGATCAAGTGCATATACGTGCTACTATGTAATTGCATCTCCTGATCAGCCGGGCACAATCAGCGGACCTATTTCTGTATGCAAGAGCCAGGCATCGGTTGCCTTCTCTGTTGCTGCTGTTAACGGAGCTACATCCTATGCATGGACAATTACAGGAGGCGCAACATTTGTGAGTGCTACAACAGGTTCCTCGGTGACGGTTAAATTCACAACCGCTACTTCAACATCTGCTACGCTTTCAGTTACAGCCAGCAATGCATGCAGCGCTTCCACTCCATCATCAAAAACAATTGCTGTGACCTTAGGCTGCCGAACAATTCAGCCTGAAAATAATGAGCCTGAGTTAATCATTTCTGAAATGAATGCGTATCCGAATCCGACTTCAGGTAAATTAAATCTTGCCTTTTACTCGGGAGCCAAAGAAAAGTACACGTTCAAAGTGATGAACCTGCTCGGAGAAATTCAGCTGAGTGATGTAAGTACTTTTGAAGAAGGAAACACGATGAAGGAATTCGATTTGTCAGGTTTCTCCCGCGGTATTTATATGTTGATTGTTGAAAGAGAAGGCGAAAGAAAAACGATGCGAATCGTAGTTCAGTAATATTGATTAATAAACTGAAAAGCAGTTTCCTGAAAAGGAGACTGCTTTTTTATTTTCCTAAATGGAAAACATTGAACCGATCAGTTCTTTTCGAGTTCCATGATGAGGGTTTTAAATTCACTCAGCATCATGGCTGTTGCACCCCACACTGTGTGGTCTTGTATATCGAAATACGGAGTTGTTATTTTTAATCCGTTGCTCAACCTGATTTCTTTTTCTTTTACCAGCGTTTCATTCATCAGATCATCGAGCGAAACTTCAATCACTTTCACCACTTCATCGGGAGCAGGAAAAAATTCGGGTTTGTAACCGATTGAACCGACATGAGGATGAACCAAAAAATTACTCGGAGGAATATATAATTGAGTTAGCGTACCAAGCACTTCCACATCACTGGCTACAACTCCTATTTCTTCAGCGGCTTCACGCAATGCTGTGTTGACGATTTTTTCATCCGATGATTCGAACTTCCCTCCGGGGAATGCAACCTGTCCGCTATGCACACCTTCATAATCAGGGCGCAGAATTAACGGAAACTTAATTTTGTTTTCTTCTTCGTACAATAAAATCAGTACGCTGCTCCAGCGCGCATCCTGTGGAATTTTATACTGTGAAATATTTATTTTCCGTTCCGTATGAGCCATGCGAAACTGTGCATCACGACCGGGAAGCGGAAGTGCCAGTCGGTGTCGCAATGAAATGCTGAGCTCCCGGAGCATGAATGAAAATTAAACAATTAATTACTTACCGCTGCTTTTGTTTGCTGACCGTTGCCGGCTGAAATCACCACGCGTTTGCGCTCACCGATTTGCTGGCGCCACATTGCATAATACAATCCCTTCGTTTCAAGCAGATGATCATGCGAACCCGACTCAGTGACTTGTCCGCGCTCGAGGACAAAAATCCGGTCTGCATGCATGATGGTGGAAAGACGATGTGCGATAAGAATGGCAATGTGTTGCCGTTGCACTGAAAGAGCACGAATAGTGTCTGTAATTTCTTCTTCCGTCAGCGAATCAAGTGAAGAAGTCGCTTCGTCAAAAACCAACAGGTTGGGCTGACGCAGCAATGCACGCGCAATCGACAACCGCTGCTTTTCGCCTCCTGAAACTTTTACGCCACCCTCACCGATAATGGTGTCAAGTCCTTTGTCGGCCCGGGCAAGCAAACTCTGGCAAGAAGCCTTTTGCAATACTTCCATGCACATCTCATCGGTAGCTCCGGGTTTCACAAACAATAAATTTTCACGGATCGTTCCTGAAAAGAGTTGTGTATCCTGTGTTACGAAACCAATCTGTTCCCGCAATTGATCCAGGTCAATGGTATCACCTGCATGTTCGTTGTAAAATATATTTCCCGCTGCTGGACGATACAAACCAACCAGCAATTTCACAAGCGTTGATTTTCCGGCACCTGAAGGTCCGACAAAAGCAACCGTCTCTCCTTTCTTCACACTGAAAGAAATATTCTCAATGGCATTGTGACTTGCGCTCTGGTGTTTGAACGCAACATGATCGAAACGCAATGTCTCCATTGTTCCGACAGGAAAAGGATTGATTGGGCGCGGGTCACGTTTGGTGTTGATGATGTCAGCAAAATTTTTCAGCGATACTTCTGTCTCACGGTAAATGTTGATGATGTTTCCCATTTCCTGCAACGGACCAAATACAAAAAAACTGTAAATGAACATGGTGGTAAACTGTCCTACTGTAATCTTCTGCGAGAAGATGAGGTACATCATGACTCCGAGAATGGAGACGCGTAAAAAATTCACACACGTTCCCTGGACGAAACTTAAGCTGCGCACGTAGCGAACTTTTTTCAACTCCAGCTGCAGAATTTTATTGGTAGTGCTGTTGAGACGGTTGATTTCCTGCTGCGAAAGTCCAAGGCTTTTCACAAGTTCAATGTTGCGGAGTGACTCCGTAGTAGTTCCTGCAAGTGCTGTGGTTTCGGCTACAATGAGTTTCTGCATCCGTTTTATTTTTTTACTCAATACAGAACTTAAAATTCCGATGATCGGAATGGCGGAAAAATAAATCGGGGCGATCACCCAATACACTTTGATCGCATAGATAACGACTACTGCAATCCCGATGACTGAAGTAAAAAGAATGTTGATGAAAGCGCCCATGATGCGTTCAACATCCGTCCGTACTTTCTGCAACTTACCTAGTGTTTCACCACTACGCTGATCTTCAAAAACAGAATACGGTAACTCGAGTGAGTGCTGAATTCCGTCAGCATAGATCTGTGCTCCTACTTTCTGCACGATGACATTCAGAAAATAATCCTGGAAATTTTTTGCAATACGGGAAATCATTGCCACGCCAATCAAAGCAAGCAATGCATACAATACACCATGAAAAAATTGTGCTTGCGAGAGATCCTTGAAACGGCTTGCATACCGATCAATCATCTTGCCCAGGATCAGAGGATCCATCATGCTGAAAACCTGGTTGATGGTAGCAAGCCCCAGTACTAAAAAAACAAGTTTTTTATATTTTCCGAGGTAATTGAAAAGTATCTTCATAACATCAGTTGGAATGGATGGCAAAGATATGGAATAAATGAATTTGCAATGTGCGACATTCGATCAGCGATTTCGCATCTTGTTTCCTAATTCTAAAATCAACAAAAACAAAAAAGCCATCCCGAAGAATCGAGATGGCTTTGTAACAGAATGAATTATATTTATTGAATGACCAGCTTTTCTGTCGATCTGTTTGATCCGTATTCAAGATTAATGAAATAGACTCCTTTGGACAACCTTGAAAAATCAAAAGTATGCCTGAACTGGCTGACAGCTGTAAACTTTTCGCTGTACACTTCTTCGCCCATCATATTTACCACTAAAGCTCTCACATCCGTTGTATTTCCAACTTTGAAATTCACGTTAACGATTCCGGTACTTGGATTCGGATACGCAACAACTTCCGCTTTTAAATTGACTTCGTTCTTAACATTCAAGATGCCCGGATCGAATTTAAAAACCCCACCCTGCATGACAAAGTTAATATCAAGCGTATCATAGTTACCTGCCCATGTATTATCGATGTCATACGAACCCAGGCAAGCGTAGTATTGTGTGGTATCCACAGTTACCCATGAAAGACCAAGATCAGTACTGTAAGAATTACCATCTCCACATGACATGTACATGGAAGTTCCGGGAATATGTCCGAAATCACTGGTAAAGAATTTCCCTGTAATTGCCTGAAGCACCCAGGACGCACCACCGTCTGTTGTGCGGTATACTCTATATATGGCACCGGTAGAATTTGTAATAATTTGAGCCAGCCCGTTAAGGTTATCCAGAAATCTGATATTCATGGAACGAGTGGTACTCAGAATAGAAGTTGTCGCAACAGTAGAAACCGTCCAGTGCAAACCTTTGTCTACCGATTTAAAGACTCTGCCTCTGTCAGTGTTAAACCAGATCGTATTGCCAAACACATTGTAATTTCTTTGGATCCCATACTCTCCGCCTCCTAAGGTCGGCAGTGGATTTGGGATATCTGCAGATGGTGTGCGTGTCCAGGTAGCGCCTCCGTCAACTGTTGTATAAATTTCAAAAAAGCCACCAACAGGATCGCCCATTGCCATTCCTGTATCAGCATCCCAGAAATAAACAATATTTACAAAAGAAGTACCCGCAGTATTGAAGATTGAACCTGCACCCTGCTGAGGCCAGGTGACACCACCATCCGTAGTCTTAAAGATAGCTCCAGTACCTAACGAAGCATTTTGCATTGCAACCCATGCAGTATCTCCATTCACCGCACGGATGTTTGAAAACTGGAAGTTTGTATCAGTACCTACCGTACCTACGGTCCAGGTATTTCCACCATCGATGGTTCTTGTAAAATCAATAAAGTTATCACCTGCAACCACGTCCTGGGATGTTGCCCATGCAATGCCGGCAGCAGGAGCTGAAATCTCCTGAACAAATGTATATTCAATCGGGAAGTTCGTATTCTGAACAATCCAGGATTGCGCTTTTGAAACTATACTGCTCAGTAATAAAGCAGTAACAATAAGTAAATTTCTTTTCATGGTATAATAGTAGTTTTTTGGTTAGACACTTCAAATGTAAAGTTTATTTCTGTCCCTCTTCAATAAATTTGTCACAATATTGTTAATAAAATTTACAAGCAAGGAAAGGAATCCGGCTTATTTGAAATAATTTTGATTTTTAAATAATCGTTCGTCATGAAGAAATTAATCAGTGGAATACTTATGGTACTGTTGACTTCAGCAGGGTTTGCTCAAAATACAGTGACCTTAAAGTCAGGAGAAAAGATGAACGGAAAAGTTCAGTCGCTGAAAGATGGTGTCATCAGTTTTGAATTCAAAGGAAATGTGATGAAGCTGAATGTTTCGGAAGTTGCTTCAATTTTTTTCAGTGATGTTAATGAAAGTCCAAAATCTTCGACGGGTGAATCTTTAAAAAAAGAGCCCGGTGAAAAACAAATTACTTCAGGCTCATATCTTATCCGATACAAAGTTGCTGATCGTACTATTGTAAGAGCTCCGCAGGTCAGCAATCTTCAACAGGATAAAGGAACTGTAGTGGTTGAGATTGCCATTGATAAATACGGACATGTAATGAAAGCTGCTCCCGGGGCGAGTGGCTCAACGACTACAAGTCAATATCTTTTTACCAAAGCAAAACAAGCTGCTGAAAGCGCTATGTTCGACAATGCACCAACAGCACCGCTTGAGCAGAGGGGGTATTTGATTGTTACTTTTTGATAGTTCATTAGTTTAGTGGTTCATTAGTTCAATGGCTTATTAGTTCAATGAAATAATGGTGGATCAAAAAAATCGTTTGATAAATCAAGTGACAAACAAATGAACCATTGAACCAGTTTACTGGCACCAAGTTTGCCAATGAGCGCACTCATGAACACAGAACAAAAAAAATCAGGCATCTTTTTTTGCGTGCGGGATTCAGTGAAACACCGGAAACTATAAGAGCTTCAGAGAAGAAATCAATTGCTGAAATTACAGATGAGCTTTTCAATTCCTCACAGGTAATTTCCGATATCACTTTCATGCCCGATCCGTTGCATGGAAAAAACAAAGAGGTTTCAAACTTTCAGATTCTTGCCATGATACTCCGTTCGAGGACGGAAATGACAGAAATGAATTTCGAATGGCTTTACAGGATGGCAACCACACAAGCGCAACTGCGTGAGAAAATGACGCTCTTCTGGCACAATCATTTTGCAACATCTGTTCCATTCTCGTATTTAATGCAGGAACAAAATAACATGCTTCGTAAAAATGCGTTGGGAAACTTCGGTGACATGTTGCATGCAATCTCGAAAGATCCTGCCATGATCATTTATCTGAACAATCAGGAAAATCACAAGGACGCACCCAATGAAAATTTTGCGCGGGAAGTGATGGAGTTGTTTACACTCGGAGAAGGAAATTACACAGAACACGATATCAAAGAAGCCGCGCGCGCTTTCACAGGCTGGGCAATCAATAAAAAAGGACGTTATGAGTTTGTAGAAGGCAATCACGACACAGGAGAAAAAGAATTTCTGGGACACAAAGGGAATTTTAACGGGAACGAAATCATCGACATCCTGCTTCAACAAAAACAAACGGCAAAATTTATCGTCACCAAAATTTACAAAGAATTCGTCAACCAGAAGATTGATGAACGACTTGTTGCTTCGCTGTCTGAAGATTTTTTTAATTCGAACTACGACATCAGCGCGTTGATGAAAAAAATATTTACCGCTGACTGGTTTTACAACGAAGCAACCATCGGAAGCAAAATCATTTCGCCCGTTGAATTTCTTGCACGCTATATAAAATTGTTCAGACTTGAATTTTCAAAAGCAGAAACACTTGTTGATCTTCAGAAAACTCTCGGGCAGACTTTGTTCTTTCCTCCGAATGTTGCCGGCTGGAAAGGTGGAAACAACTGGATCGACAGCTCTTCCCTCCTGCTCCGTATGAATTTTCCGGCTATGATTCTTGAAGATGAACCACTCGACATCCGCGCAAAACCTGAACCCGAAGAAACGGATGAAAAAAAATTAACGAAGAAAAAAAAGGGAAATTTTACAACGGACACAGAAGATTTGGTTGCAGCATTCATCAATCTTGATGAAGATAAAATTGCCGATGCAGTGTTGGAAGAATTGATTCAGTCACCCACACATTTGATTGACAAGACAATGTTTGCTTCGAATAAGGGAAGTACTTCCAAAAAACAATTCATCCTGAATACCATCGGCAGAGTAATGTCGTTGCCGGAATTTCAACTCATCTGATCATGCACCATTCAAGAAGAAACTTTCTGAGAATTTCCGCGCTTGCTTCAGCATCGCTGTTGGTTCCGGAATTTTTGAAAGCGTCAGCAAATTTCGGAAACAAAGCGTTTAATGGAAAACGTTTGGTCGTCATTCAACTCTCAGGTGGTAATGACGGATTGAATTGCATCGTACCGTGGAGCAACGATCTATACTATGAAAACCGTCCTGACATCGGCTTAAGCGGAAACGATTTAATTCGGATGACTGATGATGCAGCCTTTAACATCAACTTACAGGGTTTATCCTCGTTGTATGATGACGGACATGTTGCCATTGTAAACAGTGTCGGTTATCCGAATCCGAACCGTTCGCATTTTCGTTCGATGGACATCTGGCAAAGTGCAAGTGATGCGGAAAAATATGTTCAAAGCGGATGGATCGGAAGAATACTTGATTCAACATGCAACGACAATTGCACAATGCCTTACACGGCAATTGAACTGGACGATAGCCTCAGTCTTGCCATGAAAGGCAATCGCATGAAAGGCCTTGCTTTACGCGATGTGAAAAAACTTGAAGAGTCGGTGGACAATCCATTGGTAAAAAGTATTTCTGCAAACAGTACACATACACACGATGATCAGCCCGCAGAGTTTTTAAGGAAAACACTTTCCGATACCGTTCACTCTGCTGATTATCTGGCAGCACAGCAACGTAAATTTTCTTCGCACTCAGTTTATCCCGATAACGATTTCGGAAGGCAACTCAAACTCATTGCCGAACTGATTATCTCAGGTTCTGAAACGATGATCTATTACGTTTCACTTCCGGGTTTCGACACACATGCACTACAACGTGGAATTCAAAACAGGCAACTGAAAGTTTATGCGGATGCCTTGAATGTTTTTTGCCGCGATTTGAAATCGAATAATTTTTTTGATGACACCGTTGTTCTTACTTTTTCAGAATTCGGAAGACGCGTTGCACAGAACGGCAGCAAAGGAACAGACCACGGAACTGCAAACAACGTGTATATTATCGGAGGAAAATTAAAAACAAACGGACTCATCAATGGATTGCCTGACTTAAAAAATATTTCTGATGGCGATCTCATTCACACCGTTGATTTCAGAAGCGTGTATGCAACCGTCATCGACAAGTGGCTGATGATGGATTCAAAAACCGTTCTCGGAAAGCAGTTTGAGCTTTTGAATTTTGTGTGAGAAGTAAATCCCTGATTTCTATAATTCTTTTATCTTTGGTTAGGCAAAGTACCTTTCTAAATATGAAGGTGCTGATATTTAAATGTTATGCGTCACCAATGGCAGTCTGCTAACTTTCAACTTTCGGAATTCTAATGAACATTTTTCCACGCTAACTCAAAACCGAAATGAAGAAATCTGATATTTACGAAATTACGATTAAGATTTTAGGACTTTATCTTTTTGCAACTTCTGTTATTGGAGGAATCGAAGCAGTAATTTCTGCTTTTACTTTTGTTGCTCAGGTGAGAGATAATTCAGGCGACAACAGTGTAAATTGGACAGTATATTTAGGAATTGCCATTCTAAATCTCGCATTCCTTGTTTCTGTTGCTGCGTTTTTATTTTTCAAAGCAAACTTTATAGTACGAAAAATTTGTTCGAAAACCGACTTTGAAGAAAACGCAAGACTTTTTGCCGAGCCAAAAGTTATTTATGAAATAGCTCTTATTGTTACTGGTTTACTGCTCATAATTTGGACACTTCCTGAATTCGGATATCAATTAAAAAATTATTACCAAACGGAACATGATGGATTATTTAAAGCCAATGCCAGCTTGAGATTTCTTTGGGTTTCAACTGTAAAAGTGTTAGTCGGGACTTTTCTACTTTTACTAGCCAAGCAACTATCTGGATATTTTGGTAGAAATAAAAATCAAGATGCAGAACAAAATTAAAACCTCAAATCTTCGTAGCGAAGATTTGGCGAACGCATAACAATAAAATTAAAAGAAATAATTTTTTGAAGGGTAGTTTCCGTTAGTTAAGTTTGTGCATGTAATAAACATTCAACAAAAAAATTGCAACGCAGAAAAAAGGAATGTCAGAGGGTTTGATTGTTGCAATTTTTTAAGCGAACAGTTCTACTTTCTAATCCCTTCAAAAAATTACTTCTTTAATTCCTAGTGCGTTAGCGGCAACCTTAATTGTGATACATTACATCAATTCCAACAATAGAAATTTTATGAAATACTTAATCGCAACGATATTATGGTTAATAATCTCGAATAATTCTACTGCTCAAGTGAAACCGGAGACAAAACAAATTAAACCTATAACAACGGAGGAGAAAGAAAAGGAACAAAGCCAAGCTCACGCATCATTGCTGTTATCATTAATGCTCATCACAACAAAGTGGGATCTTTATTATATGGGACAGGAAAAAGGAATGAGCCAAGACCAAGCTTCTAGTTACTTTGATAACTATTTAGATTCAGACAGCAGTCATTCGAAAGAAATATTATTCCTAAAGAGATTTAGAAATAAATTTGATTCTTTATTTACGGATTTGGAATATATAGGTCACGATAAATCCGTCTTTGTTTCTAATCTCTTCGGGGTTAGTTCCCCGCCGCTCTGCGGCGAATTTCTAACTTTGTTAAATGGGAGAGAGCGAATATATTCATAAATCGCATAATGTTTC
>JAYTXY010000123.1:0-38844 GCA_043742705.1 Bacteroidota bacterium | reverse complement strand
CTGGTTCCTGATGATGTGGTAATAGGCATGATTGAATCGAAAGTAGACGCGAATAAAAATGCAAAGGGTTTTATCTTCGATGGATTTCCGCGAACGACTGCGCAGGCGGAAGCGCTTGATAAACTACTTGCATCGAAAGGGTCGTCTATCAGGATGATGCTTTCACTCGATGTTCCGAAAGAAGAATTGATTAAACGCCTGCTGAACCGCGGAAAAGATTCAGGAAGACCTGATGATCAGAATGAAACCGTGATTGAAAAGCGAATTAATGAATACAATACCAAAACTGCTCCGCTGAAATCGTATTACACCAATCAAAATAAATTTTTCGGAATAAACGGAGTGGGAACTGTAGATGAAATATTTGATTCGCTGTGTAAGGTGATTGATGGAAAGTAAGTGATGATTTTTTATGTTGATTGAAAGTGAACAGTGAGACAATGTGAAAGTGAGGTTTTGATTGCCAACTGCCTATTGCTAATTGCTAACTTCCTTCTTATTCCTTAAAGCTACTAACCATGTCCGGATCCAACTTTGTTGATTATGTAAAAATCATGTGCCGCAGTGGTGCAGGTGGCGCGGGTTCTGTGCATTTTCACCGTGACAAAAAAACCGCGAAAGGTGGTCCTGATGGTGGCGATGGAGGAAGAGGCGGACATATTATTGTTCGCGGCAACAAACAACTCTGGACGTTACTTCATCTCAAGTATCGCAAACACGTAATTGCAGAACCCGGAGGAAACGGAAACTATGCATTGATGACGGGTGCTGACGGACAAGATGAAGTTCTTGAAGTTCCCATCGGAACAGTTGCGAAAGATTTTGAAACCGGAGACTTGTTGTTTGAGATTACCGAAGAAGGACAAGAGCATATTATTGCAAAAGGAGGAAGAGGAGGAAAGGGAAATAATTTTTTTAAGTCACCCACGAACCAGACACCACGAAATGCACAACCCGGAGAGCCCGGAGTTGAAGAATGGAAGGTGCTTGAATTGAAATTGCTCGCTGACGTAGGACTCGTTGGTTTTCCGAATGCGGGAAAGTCAACATTGCTTTCTGTAGTGAGTGCAGCGAAACCTGAGATTGCAGATTATGCATTCACCACACTTGTTCCGAATCTCGGAATTGTAAAATACCGAGACAACCGATCATTCGTAATGGCTGATATCCCCGGAATTATTGAAGGCGCGCATCACGGCAAAGGTCTCGGTTTGCGTTTTCTCAAACACATCGAACGAAATTCAATTTTACTTTTCATGATTCCCTGTGATACGAAAAATATCGGGAACGAATATAAAATTCTGTTGAATGAATTGAAGCAATTCAATCCTGAGTTGCTAGACAAGTCAAGAGTGCTTGCCATCACCAAATGCGACATGCTTGATAAGGGTCTCCTGAAGGAAATGAAAAAAGAAATTCCGAAAAGCATAAAATCCGTTTTTATTTCTTCCGTAGCCGGACTTGGTATTGATGAGTTGAAAGATATGTTGTGGAATGAGTTGAATAAGAAGGAGGGGGAGTAAGCACTGGAAAATTTGAACTGACTCTTGTTTACTCCGCGCTCGTAAAATCAAAACTCGCTTCAGCAAAGGTAAAAGGCAATGGATTCTTGCTCCATGTTTCCAGCGAGTTTCGGTGATGAATTGATATGTAATAAGAACTATTGATTACAGTAGAAGGAAACAGGATATCAGCAGTGCCGTCTGTTTTTAAAAGCCCTCTTGCGGAAGTAATAAAATTGTAAGGAGAACGAGCATCATGTAATTCTACTGTAATAGAATCGCAAGCAAAAGAATTCGGGTTCAATCCTGCATTGTACAAAACAGGTTCCATCAATCCACCTCCGCGATAAAATCCTTCGATGTATGCTTTGAGATGAATGAGTTTTAAAAGCACATACGGTTGCTCAAAACCTTGTGTGAGTTTATTGTCAACGGATGAAAGCGTTGCATGAAAAGTTTCTCCCATCGTCCATGAAAGTGATTTGCCCCCGCCCGTAGCATAGCCGCCATTGGTCGACATTACTTTCGGACTCAAGGTTTGTGCGTTTGCAAATGCAAAAAGCAAAAAGCAACCAAGAAACAATGGTAAAATGATTTGTGTTTTCCTTTTCATGTCGAAACCCGCAGTTGGCAAAGTTTAGCTGAAACAAATATAAAGATTATATCGGAATGGGCAAATAAACTTAGGTAACGCCTCAATTTTATAGTGATATCCTATCTGCGATTATGAATCAATTTGAATTTGCGATTACGCATTGATTCGTATATTAGTATAGATTCGTAATTCGTAGATATTAATAGTGCAATATTAAAAGTGAGCCACTGTAAAACTTTTTGAGTAGCTGCATATTCGTATATTCGTAACGAATTAGTAATTCGTACCACCGTGCTTCAGGAATTACATGCCATTGATACAAGTTTACTGTTGTTCTTCAATCACCTGAATAATCCTGTGTTGGATTTTCTCATGTATTGGGTGAGTAATAAGTTCGTCTCAATTCCATTGTACATCTACCTCGCCTTTTTCATTTATGAAAAATATCCTGAGCGTTTTGTTACGATCTTTGTTTGCATTGGAATATTAATTACACTGAGTGACCAGTTGTCTTCAGCCGTTCTTAAAAATTCAGTCATGCGGCTTCGTCCTTGTCATGATCCAGCAATTGCTCCTGAAGTTCATTTGGTATATGGATATTGTGGCGGCATGTACGGTTTCGTTTCATCGCATGCTGCCAATGCTTTTGCACTGACTTCCTTCTGCACATTTCTGTTCAGAAAAAAATATATGCGACTTCAATGGCTGCTCTTCGGATGGGCTGTTGTTGTTTCTTACAGCAGGATTTATCTTGGCGCACATTTTCCCGGTGATGTACTCTGCGGTGGATTGCTTGGCGGATTGCTCGGTGCTGCAACGGTTAAAACATTCCGGTATTACGAACGACATTTTGATCATGCAAAGATTAAATCATCTCATTCACGTCATTACAAATCATAATTTCATTCATGAATATCAGAAGAAAAATAATTGCATCAGGAATCTTTTTAATGATTCCGTTTTCATTATTGGTTGCCCAGAAACAGCAGGCAACTAAACCTAAAAGTGAAACACAACCGAAACTTGTTATCGGAATTGTAGTTGATCAAATGCGTTACGATTATCTTTTCAGGTTTTGGGATAAATACCTTGATGATGGTTTTAAACGTTTGATCAACGAGGGTTTTCTCCTAAAGAATGCAAACTATAATTACATTCCGACTTATACAGGTCCGGGACATGCTTGCGTGTATACAGGAACAACTCCCGCTGTGAACGGCATTGTTAGCAACGATTGGTACGACCGTGATTTGAAACGCGATGTGTATTGTGCGGAAGATACAAGCGTTCGTCCTGTCGGAACAACTGCTTTGTCTTCGCGCATGTCACCGCAACGTTTGCTCACAACAACCATCACAGATCAACTTCGTCTTTCAAACAATTTTAAATCGAAAGTGATTGGCATTGCATTGAAAGATCGAGGATCAATTCTTCCTGCAGGTCATACTGCGAACGCTGCGTATTGGTTTGACAAGGAGACAGCAAATTGGGTGACGAGTTCTTACTACATGAATGATCTTCCTAAATGGGTTCAGGATTTCAATGCTGAGAAACGCGTAAATGAATTGCTGAAAGAAAAATGGACAACATCTCTTCCTATTGAAAACTATACTGAAAGTTCAGAGGACAATG
This sequence comes from Bacteroidota bacterium, assembly GCA_043742705.1. Lineage (GTDB taxonomy): Bacteria > Bacteroidota > Bacteroidia > AKYH767-A > 2013-40CM-41-45 > JAPLDA01. The sequence goes on along the minus strand of JAYTXY010000123.1, from coordinate 35,115 downwards.
TAAAATATGAAGGATTGTATTCAGGAGAAACACAGCCTGTATTTCCTCACGATCTTCCTGCAATAAAATTAAAAGACAAAGATCTGATCAAGAAAGTTCCGATGGGAAACACGTTTACAAAGGACTTTGCTGAAGCATCGCTGCTTGGCGAACAATTGGGAAAAGGGAAATTTACAGACTTCCTTGCTGTCAGCTTTTCTTCAACTGATTATGTCGGACATCAGTTCGGAATAAATTCTATCGAGATTGAAGATACCTACATTCGTCTTGATCGTGATCTTGCCGAGTTTTTTGATTTTTTGGAAAAGTGGATTGGTCATGACAACTATATTTTATTTCTCACAGCCGATCATGGCGCTTCCAACAACGTGTTGTTTAACACAGATCAAAAGATTCCTGCGGGAGTTTTTGATGCAAAACGAATAGACTCACTCCTTGAAAATTATTTACTCGGTATTTATGGAACCGGAGAATACGTTGCTGAATTAAGCGGACATGGAATTTATCTTGATCATTCTCTTGTTGAACAAAAGAAAATTTCTCTTAAGGAAATCCAGGGAATGTGTGCGAATTTTTTATTGAAGATCCCGGGAGTTTCCGTAGCTGCAACTGCAGATGAATTGAAAGAAGGAAGCAGCCGTAAGGGAATCATGTCCTCGATTCAAAATGGATTCAACAACAGGCGTTCACCGGATATTATTCTTGCACTTGATCCGGGTTGGATGGAATGGGAATCAAAAACAGGAACCACACATGGAGCAGCATATAGTTATGATACACACGTTCCGCTACTTTTCTATGGAAAAAATATTCCGCATGGAAGTTCTGCTGATCCTGTTTTCATTACTGATGTTGCTCCTACGATTGCAACGATGCTGAACATTGAATTTCCAAGCGGTAACAGCGGCAAACCGATTTCATCATTGCTCAATTCCATTACAAAGTAGTTTTCTAAAAACGAAAGTTGGAAAAGAAAAAAATCTTCACGTCCACCATCATCACGCTTTCGTTGGTGAGTTTGTTTAACGACATCTCCAGTGAAATGCTGATTCCCGTGATGCCGGTTTATCTTTCCAGCATTGGTTTTTCGGCATTGTACATTGGAGTGCTTGAAGGTTTCGCGGAAGTTGTCGTTGGATTAAGCAAAGGATATTTTGGAAAGCTTTCTGACGCCAGCGGAAAACGAATTCCGTTTATCCGCATCGGATATTTCCTGAGCGCAATTTCAAAACCTGTGATCGGACTTTTTACTTTTCCACTGTGGATTTTTTCAGCGCGAACAGGAGATCGTTTAGGTAAAGGAATACGAACGAGTGCGCGAGATGCATTGCTTGCTGATGAATCGTTGCCGGAAAACCGCGGGAAGGTTTTCGGATTTCACCGCGCGATGGATACCGTTGGAGCAGCGATCGGACCAACCTTTGCGATTATCTTCTTAAGTTATTTTCCGGAAAAATATCGTCCGCTGTTTTTATTTGCATTGATTCCGGGGCTCATCGGAGTTGCGCTGACTTTTCTTTTGAAGCAGCATCACTCTCCTGTAAAGAAGAATTCAGGAGGAAAGGGATTTTTCTCTTATTTCAGATATTGGAAAACATCAACTCCGGAGTATAAAAAAGTAGTGACAGGTTTAATTTTATTTGCTCTCTTCAACAGCTCTGATATTTTTTTAATCATGATGGCGAAGCATCAGGGCATGAGTGATCAACTGGTGTTGGGTGCATACGTTTTTTACAACATGGTCTTTGCATTGGCTTCTTTCCCTATCGGATCACTGGCGGATAAAATCGGCATGAAAAAAATGTTGATGACAGGATTACTTTTCTATATCATCATGTACGCAATTTTTCCTTTTACGACTTCCACCATTTTCATCTTCTCATTATTTTTTATTTACGGATTGTATGCAGCTTCAAGCGATGGAATTGCAAAAGCCTGGATTTCCAAACTGTGCAGTCACGATGAGAAGGCAACAGCGATTGGTTTCTACTCAAGTATGGCAAGCGTTTCCGCATTTGTAGCAAGTTCCGTCACCGGTTTTCTCTGGGTCAGCTTTTCTCCGGGAACTGCCTTGTGGGCCTCGGCTGCAGGAGTTGTTGTCGTATTTGTTTACTTTTTTTCTATGAAGGTTAAAATTTCTTCGTAATGAGTGTATAATCAATACGTTCTTCAGAGAACATCCAGACTTTTAAGTTATCTCTGTATTTTAAATTTGTACGATTTAATTTTTTGTCGGAATGTTGCCTGTGTATGCAGATAATATCAATGCATTTTATTTTTAGAACTTTTGAAAATAATCTGTATGTAAGCTGGAAAAATTTGAATAAGAAGTTGAAGAATTATCTGCAAAAAGTTTTTGCTTCCGTTGTTTTTGTCGTTGCTCTTTTTTCGGGCATGCAAAAAGTATTTGCGAGTCACTCCATGGGCGCAGATCTTACCTACAAATGCCTTGGAGGAAATACCTACGAACTTTCATTATCATTTTACAGGGATTGTGTTGGAATTATTCCCGCTGATTCAGTCATCATCAATGTTTCTTCTTCCTGTTTCGGAAGAGATACCGTATTGCTGGTTCAAGTTCCTGGAACAGGACAGGAGATAACACCAATTTGTTCAAGCGAACTCACCACGTGTAACGGTGGAAGATTTACCGGAATTCAGGAATTTGTTTACAAAGGAACCGTAACACTTCCCGGAGTTTGTACTGACTGGACATTTGGTTATGATTTATGTTGCCGCAATTGGGCGATTACAAACATCGATCGTCCGACCAACACAATGATGTATGTTTTTGCAACGTTGAATAACACAGATGCGCAATGCAATAACTCACCGACATTTTCAAACAAGCCCGTTCCGTTTGCCTGTCTTGGCCAACAGTTCTGTTTCAATCATGGTGCACACGATGCTGATGGTGATTCATTGGTGTATTCAATGATCACTCCGTTCAGTACTTACCAAAACCCGATTCAGTATCGTCCTCCGTTTACAGCTACCAATCCACTCACTTCTGTTCCTGCTGTTTCATTCAATTCAATGACTGGAGATATTTGCATGACTCCTGCAGCACCTGAAGTTACAGTCATGGCAGTACTCGTGAAAGAATACCGAAATGGAATTCTGATCGGAAGTGTGGAACGTGACATCCAGGTTACCGTAATCAATTGTAACAACGAACTTCCTAAGCTTACAGGAATTGACAGCACGAATACTTTTTCTGAAACGATTTGTGCAGGGACGCAAACATGTTTCAATATTTTTTCAAGTGATGCTGATACAAATCAAAACACAACCATCGATTGGGATCATTCAATTGCCGGAGGAACACTTACCGTTTTCTCCGGAGCTAGAGCAAAGGCTTCGTTCTGCTGGACTCCTGACATCAACGAAGTGAGAACGAATCCTTATTGCTTTACTGTAACTGTCCGGGATGACAATTGTCCATACAACGGCAGCCAGGTTTATTCTTACTGCATCACAGTAAACGGAATTCGCATGGATGGCGGACCTGATCAATCGGTGGGATGTAATGCATTTACGACATTGAATGTAACAGCTTCGGGAGGAAGCGGCAACTACACATATCAATGGAACACGGGAGAAAGTACGGCATCAATCAGCGGAGGACCGGGAATGTATGTCGTGAATGGTTCTGACGGAATGTGCAGCAATAAAGATACCGTACAGGTTCTTGGCGGCAGCAACGTTCCAGTTTCGGATTTCGCTCCGCTTACAACCTGTTCAGGCACGTTAATTCAGTTCAATGATTTATCACAAACAAACGGAAGTCCGATTGCGAACTGGCACTGGAATTTTGGTGACAACGATACATCCACTACACAAAATCCTGTTCATTCGTATTTGTCAACGGGTTCTTATTCAGTTTCTCTGATTGTTGCATCTGCTGCAGGTTGTATTGATACACTGACGAGAACATTAAATGTAAACAACGATCAACCTGCTTCGGAATTTCTTTCATACGATGTCTGTTTAGGTACTCCGATTAATTTTACTGATCAATCCAATTCACCGGTTGCAGTCACAAACTGGTTATGGAAATTCGGTGATGCAATTTCTTCAACAATTCCAAGTCCCGCCCATAATTTTACTTTACCGGGCAATTACCAGGTAACTCTTACCGTGACAAATTCCAGTGGCTGCGTTGATTCCATTTCGCATGCAGTAACCGTTCACCCTGCACCACCCGCTAATGCAGGAGATGCGCAATCAATTTGTGAAGGGAGTTCTGCCACACTTACTGCAAGAGGAGGAATTTTATATTCCTGGTTTCCCGGTGGATTAACAGATTCATCAATTGTAGTAACGCCTCCTTCAACGCAAATTTATTCGGTGACTGTTACAGACGGGAATGATTGTTATTCAGTCGCACGCGTAACCGTAACAGTTCATCCGAATCCTGCCGCGTATGCCGGACCTGATAAAATCATTTGTCGCGGAACTCCTGTCACACTTGCTGCATCAGGTGGAGGAAATTATCTTTGGGATCCGGCAGGACTTGCAATACCAACACAACAAATAACTGTCACTCCGTTATCTTCGCGAAGTTATACTGTTCTCGTGACAAATAATTTCGGGTGTCAATCTTCTGATGTCACCAATGTGGTTGTGAATGATGTTCCGGTTGCGGGTGTGAGTTCCAATCGTTCTGTTTGCTTTGGAGATCGTGTTAACCTGCAAGCTTTCGGTGGAGGAGATTATATATGGTTTCCGGGAGGAGATACAACGGCTTCATTAAATTTCGTTCCACAAGTATCAACGCTGTATCATGTAGTTGTTTCGAATGCTGCAGGATGTAACGACACTGCACAAGTTTCTGTGGTGGTGAATCCTGTTCCCGTAGCTTCCTTTGCAAGTCCCCCATTAATCTGTGAAGGAACAAACATTCAATTGACAGATGGTTCCCTTATTTCTTCCGGAACAATTTCAGGGAGAAACTGGAGTTTTGGTGACAACACATTTTCTTCTTTGCAGCAAACATCCGTCTTGTATCATGACACGGGAAGCTATCACATCCGTCTTATCGTAACTTCGAACGCGAGTTGCCGGGATACAAGTGATGCAGTTGTTGAAGTTGCTGCAGTGCCGCAGACTTCGTTTCATGTCAGTGATCGTTGCTTGAATCAAATTTCTGAATTTACAAATACAAGTTTCATCATCAGTGGGGAATCACTCATTTACCAGTGGAACCTCGGTGATAATTCATTTACGCAGACCCAAAATCCTTCACATACATATAACGCACCCGGACTGTACAACGTGTCACTTATTTCAATTTCTGAGAGAGGATGTCGTGATACAGTTTTTCATTCCACAGAAGTGCATCCTCTTCCCGTTGCTGCGTTTCGCAATGTCTCAGTCTGCGAGGACGCTCCATTTGTTTTCAGCAATTCATCAACCATTCTATCTGATTTGATTCAAAGTTGGAATTGGAATTTTGGTGATGCAGCTTCCGACACAGCGAAGAATCCGTCTCACGTATATTCTAATCCGGGAGTATTTCCCGTTAAGCTGATTGCAAAAAGTAATTTCGGCTGTGTTGACAGTGTGACTCACGACCAGCGGATTTTTCCAAAACCTGTTCCTGATTTCATCGGTGAGCAAAAATGTCTCGGTGACCAAATTCAATTCAGTAATCTGTCATCCATTTCATCGGGCTCTATTGTCTTTTGGCAATGGGATCTTGGCGATTACACGATTGATAATTCATTTTCTCCTGCACATTTTTATTCTCATCCTGGTTCTTACAATGTAATGTTATCAGCGATTTCCGATAGCGGATGTGAAGTGTCTGTCACGCTTCCGGCAATAGCAGTTGTTCACCCGTTACCACAGGCATCGTTTGTTCCGAATGCAGCAAGCGTAGAAGAATTTTTTCCATTTGTCACATTGATAAATCAATCTACTGAAGGAGTAAATAATTTCTGGAATTTCGGTGACAGCACTTTTTCAACAGACGTTCAACCGGAACATGTTTTTCATGCAACAGGATATTTTGTTGTTCAGTTGATTGTCATGGATCACAACGGATGCAGGGACACTACGTATTCAACTGTCGAAGTAAAACCTTCTTCAAGTATTTTTATTCCCAATGCATTTTCTCCAAACGGTGATGGAGTGAATGATACCTTCCATCCGCTTTTTATCAAAATGACCGGTTTGACCGTAGTAATTCTTGATCGATGGGGAAAAAGGATTGCTGAATGGAATGATCTCAACGGTTCCTGGGATGGTTTCTACAATGGCAGCCCCGCTCAGGCTGATGTGTATGTCTATCACTTCGAGTGTACTGATGTTAACGGTAAAAAGGAAGAACGCATCGGTCACGTAACGTTGGTTCGTTGATTTTTTCCGATTTTCAGTTCAAAGATCCGCTGAATTTTTTCTAAAAATTTCTGAATTCCTGTTAATAACTCTGCTCATAACTTTGAACCTGTTTTCACTGTCTTGCAGACCTGAGAAACTTACATTTGTCAGTAACGGAAATTTCTTTTATCAGAGGGAGAGGGAGAAAAATTCGAAACATTATTTCAACAAAAAAAATATGACCGAACTGAAAAGTAAACATGAGATGGTGCTGAACATGATCAGCGAAGTAGCTGCTATCACCACAAAGCTTGGCATCGTTCACAACGATACTGAAGATTTCAAGCTGGACGGAAGGCACATCAAAATTCATGGCAAAGATCTTCTTTACTTCGGTTCATGTGGTTACCTCGGACTGGAGTTTGACCAGAGGCTAAAAGACGGTGCCATCGATGCAATCAACCGATACGGTACACAGTTTTCTTCTTCACGCGCGTATGTATCCTCTGTTTTTTACAAGGAGGCTGAAGAACTGTTGGCAAAGATGTACAAGAAGCCGGTTATCCTTCTTCAATCACTCACGCTCGCTCACATGTCGAACATTCCTATCCTTGTCGGTGATAACGATGCTGTGATTCTTGATTCGCAGGTTCACGACAGTGTGCAGACTGCTGTTCAGTTGTTGAAGACAAGAGATATTCATGTGGAGTTGGTTCGACACAATCGTCTCGATATGCTTGAGAGCCGTATCAAAGAATTGAAAGACAGCTACGACAGAATCTGGTACATGGCTGACGGTGTGTATTCCATGCACGGAGATCTTGCACCGATAAAAGAGTTGTACGCTTTGGCTGATCAGTACGAGCAGTTTCATCTTTACATTGACGACATTCACGGAATGAGCTGGGCTGGTCCGAACGGTACCGGTTATGTAACAAGCCAGGGAGATCATCATCCGAAACTTTATCTCACCACAGGATTAACAAAAGCGTTCGGTACTGCTGGCGGTGTGTTGATTTATCCGAATGAAGAAAGTAAAAAGATGGTGAAGAACTGCAGCAAGGCATTTATCTTTTCGATCCAGATGCCTCCGATGATTTTAGGAGCAACCATTGCTTCTGCAAAAATTCATTTGAGCAATGAGATTACCGTGATGCAAAAAGAACTTCAGTCGAAAGTAGAATTCTTCAACAGCAAAGCGAAGGAAATGGAATTGCCGTTGATCAATGAAACAATGGCTCCGATCGGATTCATCGGAGTGGGAAAACCGGATGTAGGTTACAACATGGTGAGAAGGTTGATGAATGAAGGATACTTCTTCAACATTTCTGTATTCCCGAGTGTGTCCTACAACAACACAGGATTGCGTATTCCGATCAGCCGCAACAACACGTTTGATGACATTGAAAACTTATTGAAGGAAATCAAGATTCAATTGCCGATGGCTCTTGCTGATTCACAATCCAGCATGATGGATATCAAAAAATCCTTCAAGCTGGTAGCATAATAAAAGTCTGAAAACAGAAAGGGCGGAGATGAATATTGTCTCCGCCCTTTTTTGTGTTTTGTGTTTTACTTTTTTATGGTTGTTCGCACAGTTGCCAGAAGTTATTCAGAATAGAAACTGCTGCGACAAAGTTTTCAAACGTAATCGGTTTGATTACATATCCTGCCACGTTGTAGTTGTATGCTTCAAAACGGTCTTTGTCATCGTTGGAAGTTGTCATCACAAAAACGCTGATGGTATGAAGATCCGGATCAGCGCGCAGTTCCTTCAGAAATTCCAGTCCGTTCATTTTCGGCATGTTGATATCTAGAAGAATGATCCGCGGAGTGGGAGTGATCTTTGTCTGGCCATCAGTTCCTCTCAACTTATCTAATGCTTCCACGCCATTGTGAGCAACGGTAAGCGGATTGAGAATGTTGTTCTTCTTGAATGCGCGTGAAACATTCATCACATCCACTTCATCGTCTTCTACCAAAAGAATATTGACAATTTTTTCTGACATATTTTTTTTATTGAACTCCGTGTTACGTTTTTTAAAACTGACTTCAAGAAGAAATAGATCTCTTTCTAATGAGATGAGTTTTCTTCCGGCTTATTTTACTGATTTCGGATATATTATGTTACATCCGAAATAAGGGTAGGATAAATTGAACAAAATGATCCCATTTCTTACACAAGGTGTATCATTCTCCCTGAATCAGCGTTTAGGATAGAAGGAAAAAAGGATAAAGTCATGACTAAATTATTTAACAGGATTTTCAGGAGAGATCTCTACGAAAAAATTTCTGCTGACGACCTGATGTCGAAGCAGCGGTTCGTGATCTTCCGGATCTATTCACTCAGCGGATTTCTTGCTGCTGTGCTGGTAAGTATCCAGGAGCAACTCACGTTTGAGAACCCGGGCATTCTTCCGGTACTCCTGGTTGTGATAGGCTCAGTCATGATCATCAACTATTTTTTAGTGAAGGACATTCAAAAACTTCCGCTTGCGTATTGGGTTTTAATGATTGTGAGTTTCTTTTTGATTCACGTTCAGGCTTATAATACAGGCGGAATCAGGAATTCGGGTACGATTTACATGTGCGTGATTGCGCTCGCTGCATTCATGCTTTTGGGAACAAAGGGCGGAAAATTCTTTACGACATTAATTGTATGCCATGTTATTTTCATGTGGGTGATTACGGAATATACAACATGGACATCCTATAAATTATTCGGAGACAACATTCACGAGATCAACCAGGATTACATGATTACCCTTACGGTTGCCTTTATCCTTGTTGCAGCCCAGAGCAGTTATCTGCACAGCGGAAAAAACATCATCATCGAGAAAATTACTGAATCCAGGAATCAGCTGGCAGCAAAAAATATTCAGTTGGAGGAATACACTCGTGATCTGGAAAAGACAAACAAAGAACTTGATAAGTTTGCTTCTATTGTATCACATGATTTAAAAGCTCCGCTTCGCGCCATCGGTAACCTTACAGGTTGGATTGAAGAAGACGCAGGTGATACATTCACCCCGGAAGTAAAAGCGAACTTCGACATTATTAAAGGACGGGTGAAAAGAATGGAAGATCTCATCAATGCGATTCTTGATTATTCAAAAGCCGATCGCCAGGTGCTCAGCGAAGAAGTTAAATTCAATACACGCGAGTTAATTGAAGAAACCGTTGACTTTATCGGAAGACCGGATAATCTCACGCTGGAACTTTCTGATAAACTGCCTGTGATTACAAGTGATCGTACTCGAATGGAACAAATCTTTTCCAACCTGATCAACAATGCAATTAAATACAGCGACAAAGATCAGATTCATGTTGTTGTTGGAGTAGAAGAGGAAAAGGACAATTGGATCTTTTCAGTAAAGGATAACGGTCCCGGCATCGATAAGCAATACCATGAGAAGGTTTTCGTCATCTTCCAAACCCTAAACAGAAGGGATGAAGTTGAGAGTACGGGTGTTGGTTTGGCGATCGTTAAGAAAATTATCGAAGATCAGGGCGGTAAGATTTGGGTGGAATCAGAGACGGGAAAAGGCGCAGATTTTAAATTTATCTGGCCTAAAGCGAAGAAACAAAAAGATAGCGCACTTATCGCGGCAACCATCCTGGTGTAAGAAACACCCTGAAATCAGGAAAACAAATCACTCTTTCTGTGGTTAAACTTGTAAAGTAATTTCAAGCTAACTAACATGCAAAGAGGAAAAAACAAATCGACCGAAAAAACAGAATCCACTTCATTGAAAGTGGTGGTCGTAGAAAATGACCAGGTTCGTATCGAACGCGAGATCGAAAAGAACATCAAAAAGATCAGGTCATTGATTCATAAACTAAGACCAGCAGATCGCCAGAAATATTTCAACGGATTGCTTTCTCATATTCTTGATGAGCCAATACCAACTCATCATAATTCGATGAATAAGAAATCAGAACACAAAGATTATGGCAGCCTCTCTGTTGTTGAGCTTACCTTAATAGAAGAACTATCCGTTAAAATGGAGCAATTGTATCGCACCATGGATCACGATCCTTCCTGAGCTAAAACGACCCCTACATCTTAGGAACAAAAACGCGGTTTCGATACTATCGGAATCGTGTTTTTTTTATTTTTTTTCTCAGTGAATCTTAGTGCTCTTAGTGTCTTAGTGGTGAAAAAATATAACCACTAAGACACAAAGGACACTTAGGAACACTAAGTTGTTGCTCCCGGACAAAATGACAACTTAATTTTTACATTTACGGTGTTAAAAAGACATCGTGAAGAAGATCGTAAAGAAACATTCGTTGGCTGTTCGTTGGTTTCATTGGCTGAACTTTCCAATTCTTTTTATTATGATCTGGAGCGGTTTGTTGATCTATTGGGCAAACGATGTTTACAGACTCGGATGGAGCGACACCACCATTCTGAAATTTTTTCCTGATTCATTTTACAAAGCGCTGAACATTCCATACAAACTTGCAAAAGGAATGTCTTTTCACTTTTTCTTTATGTGGTTGTTTGCTATCAACGGATTCCTGTATGTACTCTATACATTGATATCCGGTGCATGGAGGGAATTGCTTCCAAACAGGCGGTCATTTAAAGAAGCGTGGCAGGTTCTTCTTCACGATTTGTTCCTGACTAAAAGAAAACCTCCTCAACACAAGTTTAACGGTGCTCAACGGATTGCTTACTCGGCTGTCATTATCATGGGACTTGGTTCATTGCTTACCGGATTGTCTATTTACAAACCGATTCAATTTTCATTGTTGACAAAGTTGTTGGGAGGATATGAAGCGGCGCGAGTTGAACACTTTGCATTGACAATCGGTTACGTTTTGTTTTTTCTTATTCATATTATGCAGGTGATACGGGCAGGATGGAATAACTTCAGGGCGATTGTGGCGGGATGGGAAGTGGTGGATGAATGATGTGCCGATTTGATGATGTGCTAATGTGCAAATTCATGGGGGTCTTAAATTATTATCAGCTATGACGACTGAAGATCAAAATAAACAGGACGGTCAGTTTCGTAAAACAGTACGAAGAAAAACATGGCGTGCGTTTACCGGATTTTTTCTTTTTATGATCCTTGTATTTGCCGGCTGGAAATGGCTGGTCAGTCAGCCTGAGGACAGTGGTGCACTGCGTCCGTTGAGAAAGGTAATGAACGCAAATGAAAAGATTTTCTCTGTTGTTTACAGTGATAAAAGTCTCGCTCCCGAATATCCTAAAACATCCGCTGAAAAAAAAGTTCGTGTAAATGGTGATGTGGGCATGAGTGAAGAATACGATACCACCGATTGGAGATTGCAGGTCGTTCGTTTCTCTGAGCACACGCCAATGCCGGGAGATACGTTTTACGTAACAATGGATGAGCTTAAAAAATTACCGAAGACGGAAGTAGTTTTTAATTTTAAATGCATTGAAGGGTGGAATCAAATTACGTGGTGGGGAGGTGTTAAGTTTTCTGATTTCACAGCACATTTTAAAATCGGTACACGCAACAACACTGCTCCTGATATGATTGCAAAATATGCAGGCATGATCACTCCCGATGGTGAATATTATGTTGGCATTGACATGGCAAGTATGCTGCATCCGCAAACTATTTTATGTTATGAAATGAACGGACAACCTTTGCCAATTATTCAAGGCGCACCGTTGCGACTGATAATCCCCGTAAAATATGGAGTGAAACATATCAAAAGAATCGGTACATTGTTTTTCTCGGACTCACCTCCTCCGGATTACTGGGCAGAGCAGGGGTATGATTATTATGCGGGACTTTGATAATTTGATGAACTCGTAGAAATATTTATTTTGTACTAATTACGAATGGCTGCCAATTGTATAATTAAGTTTTAACCATTCGTATATTCGTACTTATTCGTAATTGGTAGATTAAAGTGTTAATGAAAAGCTAATTGTTTTTGGATGCTATCATCTTCTTTCTAAATTGCCGCCACTTAAACCTGTCTCAAACACTAATCTCATGAAACGTTTTACCTCTTCGTTGGTCATGTTCTTTTTATTCCTGGTTGTTGCTCATGCACAGGACGATTTAAGAACTCCTCTTCCCATCGATCCGAAAATAAGAACCGGCGTGCTGCCGAACGGGTTGAAATATTATGTGCGCTACAACAGCAAGCCGGAAAAGCGCGCCGAGTTACGTCTTGCAGTGAATGCAGGTTCTACTGCTGAGAATGATGACCAGCGAGGCTTGGCGCATTTGACCAAACACATGGCGTTCAACGGAACAAAAAATTTTAAGAAGAGTGAGTTGGTTGATTACCTTGAATCAATCGGAACAAAATTCGGTCCTGATCTGAATGCATACACCAGCTTCGATGAAACTGTTTATATGATTCAGCTTCCAACCGACACAGAAGCCATTCTTACAAAAGGTTTCCAGATTCTTGATGACTGGGCTCATAACCTCACCCATGACTCCATTGAAATTGATAAAGAACGTGGTGTAGTCGTGGAGGAGTGGAGGCTTGGTCAAGGTGCTGATGAACGCATGCGTAGAAAATACTGGCCTGTACTTTTTAAAGACTCCAGGTATGCGGAACGTTTGCCAATCGGAAAGAAAGAAATTATTGAAGGATGTTCGCAAGCTACTTTGAAGCAATTCTATTATGACTGGTATCGTCCTGACCTGATGTCAATTGTTGCTGTGGGAGATTTTGACGTGGATAAAATTGAAAAACTGATCAAAGAGAAATTTGCTGCGATTCCTTCAAAACTGAACGCACGCCCGATAATATCATGGAATGTTCCGGATACGAAAGAACTGATGGTTGCAACTGCAACAGATAAAGAGGCGCGTTACGCTTCTGTTCAGTTGATCTACAAACATCCGAAGGAAGTAGAAACTACATTGGGTGATTACAGGAGAGACATTGTAGAAGGCCTTTATACAGGCATGTTAGGTTCACGCATGGCTGAACTTAGACGACTCCCTGATCCTCCGTTCATGGCGGGTTTTAGCAGTTACGGACGAATGGTAAGAACGATTGACGCGTACACAAGCCAGGCAATTTGCAAGGAAGATGGAATTGAACGTGCACTCACGGCATTGGTAACAGAGAACGAACGGGTGAGAAGATTTGGTTTTACTCAAACGGAACTTGATCGCCAGAAAGCTGAAGTGATGCGCTCAATGGAAAAAGCTTTTAACGAACGCGACAAAACGGAATCTAAATCACTCACTTCTGAATGTGTCAGGAATTTTCTGAACAACGAACCGATCCCGGGAATAGAGGTTGAATACAACCTCTACAAAAGATATGTTTCCGGAATTACACTCGAAGAGATAAACCGTCTTTCTCATGTATGGATTACAGAGGGGACAAATGCTGTTGCAATCATCACAGCTCCTGATAAGCCGACTTTAAAAATGCCGACAGAAGATCGCATCCGTGAAATTGTACAAGGCATGCGCTCACTCGATGTGAAGCCTTACGAAGACAAGGTGTTGAACAAACCGCTTCTGGAGAAAAAACCTGTTGCCGGAAAAGTAACCGAAACCAAAGAGGTAAAAGAATACGGAATTACAGAATGGAAATTGTCGAATGGCGCACGCGTGATTTTAAAACCAACAGATTTTAAGAATGACGAAATTTTATTCGCAGCTTCTGCATTTGGAGGAACTTCTCTTTATCCTGACAAAGATTATTTATCTGCCGCATATAGCTCTACTATTATCGATGAATCCGGTTTAGGTGAGTTTGATGCCAATGCCCTTGAAAAATTACTGGCAGGAAAAATCGCCAATGTCTCTCCGGGAATCAGCGAGCTTCAGCAAGGACTGAATGGTAGCTGCACCCCGCAGGATATGGAGACGATGTTGCAGATGGCGTACCAGTATTTCAATGCTCCGCGTAAGGATGAATCCACATTTAAATCAATTGTTGAAAAACAAAAAGGATTTCTTCAAAACAAAAATTCAGATCCGAATTCCATTTTCCGTGACACGGTCGCTTATGCAATGTCGCAGTATAATTATCGCTATCGTCCGATGACCGTGGATATGTTGAAAGAGATCAATCTTGATCGCGCATTTGAAATATACAAGGATCGCTTCTCCGATGCAAGTGGTTTTACTTTCTTCTTCGTTGGTAATTTTAAACCGGAAGAAATCAAACCGATGGTGGAAACATACATTGGAGGTTTGCCTGCTCCAAAGAAAAACGAATCGTGGAAGGATCTTGGTGTTTCAGCTCCAAAAGGATTGGTTACAAAGACGGCAAAGAAAGGCATTGAACCGAAGAGTGCAGTTTCCCTGAAGTTCAACATGCCTTTCGAATTCAATCGTAACAACAGGAACGATGTAAACGTGTTAATGAAGTTGGCGAATATCAAGTTACGCGAATCACTTCGTGAGGAGAAAAGCGGTGTGTATGGCGTGAGTTGTTCTGCCAACCCGAAACATTATCCGAGACAAGGACTTGAAGTAAATGTTTCGTTTGGTTGCGCTCCAAAGAATGTGGATTCGCTGATCATTGCCGTACTTACTGTGATCGACAGTATCAAAATAAAAGGCGCTGACGCTAAAAACCTGCTGAAAGTAAAAGAGCTTTCAATAAGAGAACGTGAAACGGGTTTGAAGGAAAATCAGTTTTGGCTCGGTGTACTTTCTGCGAACTACATGAATGGAGAAAACATTCTCGATCTTCTTACTTACAATGATTACATCAACAATTTGAAAGGCGATGACTTCAAACGGTTTGCCAATCAATACCTGAAGACAGACAACTACGCGAAGTTTGTGTTGATGCCGGAAAAATAATTTGAGATTGAATCTAAAACGAAAATGCAGCTTCGAAAGAGCTGCATTTTTTTTGATCGATTCGAAAATTCTGTACTTCAATTCATCATCTTCGAAACAATAAACCCGATAACAACTGCAAGTACAAGAATAACAAGAAGTGTATTGAAGATTTTCTGAGTTCCCAGATTCTTTTTAAGTCCTGCATGGCTGCTGATGTTGGTGAGCAATATTTCAAGACGGTGAAAAGCACTTTCGTTTTTTACGATGTAGTCGTAAGCTCCATATTTCATGGTGTTGGCAGCGATTTCGGTTTTTTCCTGAGAAGAAAGGAAAATCACGGGAACATTCGGATACTGATCTTTCAGTTTTTTTAAGACCTGCAAACCATTCATTGCTTCAGCATTCATAGAGTCGAGATGGTAATCGAGGATGATGACATCCGGCTCGAAGTAAATTCCTTTCAATGCTGTCTCTCCTGAAGGGAACGTAGTGACAATGGATCCGGGAAATTTATTTGCTAAAAAATCTTTTTGCATTTCCGTCATGGCAGGATCATCGTCCACGATCGTAATTTTCAAATTCTGGTTGGCGTACATAGTTTTTGTGAATAGCTAGGTGAAGATAGATGAAACTATTTGAAAAGAAAACAGGGAATTTTCATTTGTGTCTTAAGTTTCTTTCTCTTTGCGAACTTTGCGCCTTTGTGAGACAAATAATTTCACGCAAAGGTGCGAAGAGTGCAAATAAAGATCTCGTTTAGAATCATTCGATCTTCTTAATTTTTTTCTCATTCACGTAAACCAGATATTTCTCCACGTCTTTATAATTCATGGATGAAAGAACTTCCGAATATTGACTTACCTGTTTCGCGTGAGCATTTGATTCTTTTCCTGTCTTGAAATCGATGACGATAGCTTTGTCGCCCTTTATCAAAACCCTGTCAGGTCGCAGGATTTCTCCGGTCGGAAGAACAATATCACGCTCAGATTTGACGGACCACTCATCGCTGAAAAAGTTTTTCATTTCAGGAATGGATAGGAGAGATTTAATTTCACTTTCCAGGTTGACTTTTTCTTCTTCTGAAAACAGTCCTTCAAAATAATATTTGCTGATGGTTTTTTCAATTTCATTTTCAGAATTTATCTCGGAAAGAATTTTATGTACGACAATTCCGTAGTTAATCTTTGAAGTTCCGGGCGATTGAAGCAGCTCGAGCAAATCCGTGGAGTGTGTCGAAATGCTGATCTTTCCCTGCCAGCGATTGGATGGATAGCTTTTCAGTGTAAAACTGGTTTCTTTTTTCCTCTTTTCGCTTTTAATGTGATCCTTTATCTCTCCGATTGAAAAAACGTTTTCCTCGGAGATGTTGGATTGCCATTCGCTGTTCTGACTGATCACACGACTGATTAATTTTCCTGTTGTATTCAGATCATTTGCCTTATCAGCCGGACAGAAAATATATAACTGCTCTTCAGCGCGTGTAAAGGCGACATACAATAAGTTAATGTTGTCAATCACAGCGCTCGTAATTTCGTCTTTGTATGATTCGTCAAAACACGTGTCGAGTAATTTCGAAGAAGGAGTGAGCGGAACTGAGCCAAGTTCATTAAACGGTTTCTCATCACTCGAAACCCAGAGCAGATCACGATTATCCGGAACCAACTTCCAGTCAGCAAACGGCATGATGACAACAGGAAACTGCAAACCTTTTGATTTGTGAATTGTCATGATACGGATTGCATCTTCATTTTCCGGAATCGAAACGGAACAGTTTCTTACAGTTTCACTTTCATCCCACCACTCAAGGAACCCTGTGAGACTAGAATTGTTTTTGGTCGCATACTCAAGTACTAAATCCTGGAAACGCTGAATGTAAGCGTCAGGATATTTATTCAAGCCGAAAATTCTCACGAGATGTTCGCTTAATTCATAAACGGGAAGTTTGCTTAAGTATAACAAATGCTCAGTAAAATCAGCAGGCAATAGTTTATTAAAGAGTGTCTCGTCAAAACTCTTTACATCGAACAACGTATTCGCTGAAGTATTTTTCTTGCTCCGCGTTTTTGTCAACTGTAGATCAGAGAAGATAGGATGAAGGTCCTTTGTGTTTTGTTCACGGATGTAAATCGTATGGTAATATAATACTTCGCTTCGCGCAACCTGATTATGTTGGTCAGCAAGAAAACGACAAACATTGATGAGAAACCGACTTACAGGAGAACGGGAAAGCAGCAATGAATCAGGGGAAATAATTTTTGTAATACCGTGATCAAAGAGAAAATCAGCTACATTATTTCCTTCAGAATTATTTCGTACCAACAGTGCGATGTCATTCATCGAATAATTTTGCTTCTGTAAATCATGAATGGCAGAAAGCATTTCGTTCAATGCTTTTTCTTTCCACCTTAAAGACTCATTTTCCCCATCGCTGTTAGCATTCTTTTCATCCTCAAAAAACTGCACCTTCACAAAGCCACCTTCAGTATGCTTTTTGGAAACCTCCTGTTTTAACTCTTCTGAATAGACGATATGCAATAATGTGTCTTCGTTTATTTCAAGTTCATTATGAATGACAGCAGGAGCACGTTGGAAAAAGGTATTGTTAAACTCAATGATGTTCCGTTTACTTCGATAGTTAGTTGCAAGATTTTCTTCTTTGATCATGGAGTCGAAGGGAGACAAATCCTTTCTTAACTCCCTGGCAAGAAGATTCATATTGCCTCCGCGCCAGCGATAGATCGATTGTTTTGCATCCCCGACAACCATCGAAAAATTTCCGCTTGCCAGTGAATTAATGACTAATGGCAAGAGGTTCTGCCACTGAAGGTCTGATGTATCCTGGAATTCATCAATGAGAAAATGTTTGTAACGGTTTCCGGTCTTTTCAAAAATAAAAGGAGTGTCATCTGTCGATATAAATGAGTTGAGAATTTTCGGAGTATCAGAAATCAATACAATGTTTTTTTCCTCACGGTACTCACTAAGTTTTTTCTGAAGATCATTGACAATGCCAAGGATGTAAATCTTCTTTAGCACTTCAATAGCTCCTGCATAACGCGGGAGTTCTTCGTTGACAAAACTTAGAATTTTTTCGAGTTGTTTTAATAAACTGCTTTGAACAAGAGCAATAATCTCTGTTTTCTTAGCAGATGTTTTCGAAACCCAGGCTTCTGCTGATTCAGCTGCTTTCAACACATGTGGGCCGGGTTTATATTTAACGGAGCCATCAGCTTTTTTAAGTTTGTAGAAATATCCTGCAACACCTCTTTCTTTTTGTGTGAAATCTTCTGCACTGAATCCATGCTGTTCAATGATGGCAACTGCTTCCTCTCCGAAATTTTTCATACTGCCTTCAAACGATTTCTTCAGCACAATCAATTGTTTGAAAACCTGGTTTATTTTGTCACGTGATAACCCTTCTCCTGAAATTGATTTTTCTTTGAAGAGTTGATTTGCAATGAAACGGATGTCACTTTCGATACTCCAGCTTTTTTCATCATCAAGTTTTTGAAGAACGAGATCGCTGAGCCACGATGTGAGCTCTGCATCTTTCCCGACATCATTCAGCAGTTTTTCCATGATGTTTTCAATCACATCATCTTTTCTCATCTCCACTTCAAATCGTAAAGGCAAATGAATTTCCCTTGCCAAAGCACGCATGACCTTCTGGAAAAAGCTGTCAATCGTACAAACCGAAAACGAACTGTAGTCATGCAGGATTAATTCAAGCGCTTTCTTCGCTTGTTTCTCAATCTTCAAACCCGGAGATTCTTCAAGCAATATTGAAGCAAGCATTTCGTTTTTTCCATCACTCAGTTCAACAAGGCTCTCTACAATCCTCGTTTTCATTTCTTCAGTTGCCTTATTTGTAAAAGTGATGGCGAGAATGTGGCGGTAATCTTCCGGGTGATGAAGCACGATACGGAGGTATTCTTTTACGAGGGTAAATGTTTTCCCCGAACCTGCAGACGATTTATAGATTTTTAGTGCGTTCACGTTTCAAATGTAGTGTAAAAGAGAGTCAAGAGGCAAGAATCAGGAATCAAGAATAGAAGATTTTTTATAGAATGTGGATCGTTGTATTTATTCGTAAATTCGTCTTAAATTTATAATTCAAAATTTCCAATTTATAATTTCCTGTGAAGGGGTATCGTTTCGGTAAGTACGTTGATAGGGATGACGGCAAAACTCCATTCGAGAAGTTGCTTGACTTGTTCATGCAATTACTTGTGTATACTTCCGGTGATGTGCATGAAGCGCTCAACTGGCTGAATGAACTCGATCGTGAACACAAACTCACTGATGATAATTATACGATGGCTGACTTCATCCGTGATCTGAAAGAGAAAGGTTACATACGCGATGGTGATGGAAACGGTGGATTTATGTTGACAGCAAAAAGCGAACAGACAATTCGGAAAAGTGCACTCGAAGAAGTTTTTGGAAAGTTGAAAAAAGCTCCGCGCGGAAATCACCGGACTAATTTTACAGGAACAGGAGATGAGTTAACTTCCGATCACCGCGAATACCGTTTCGGTGATTCACTCGATCAGCTTTCGATGACGGATTCTATCCGTAACGCACAGATCAATCACGGCATAAATGATTTTACATTGATGGAAAGTGACCTCGATGTGATTGAGTCGGAAATGAAGATGCAAACATCTACTATGTTGATGATTGACATTTCACATTCCATGATTTTATATGGCGAGGATCGCATCACCCCGGCGAAGAAAGTTGCAATGGCACTGAGCGAACTTATTACCACACGTTATCCGAAGGATACGTTGGATGTTATCGTTTTTGGTGATGATGCATGGAAAATTGAAATCAAAGATTTGCCTTATCTTCAGGTTGGCCCTTATCACACAAATACTGTTGCGGGATTGGAACTTGCCATGGATATTCTTCGGAGGAGAAAGAATAACAACAAACAGATTTTCATGATCACGGATGGAAAGCCGAGTTGCATTAAAGAAGGAGGCGAGTATTACAAAAACAGCTTTGGACTTGATCGAAGAATTGTAAACCGCTGCATGAACCTCGCAATGTCGTGTCGCAAATTGAAAATTCCGATTACGACATTCATGGTTGCGGAAGATCCTTATCTGCGTGCATTTGTCCGGGAATTTACGGAGACGAATGGAGGAAAAGCATTTTTCACTTCGCTGAAAGGATTGGGAGAATATATTTTTGAAGATTATGAAAGGAACAGGAGGAAGAAGGTTCGGTGATTTAATTTGATAATGTGTGATACCACGAGACAGATAGCCCACGATTTCAATCGTGGGAAAACGAAATAAATTAATAACCCACGATTTCAATCGTTCGGAAATAACCCACGATTTTAATCGTGGGAAAAACAACATAAAAAATGATGAAAGCAAAAACAATCGGAGAATTAAAAAAAACAGATTATAAGAGCAAATCAATCAGCGAAGAGTTGCGTGATAATCTTATTGAAAAACTCAAGCGCAAAGAAAAAATATTCGAAGGCATCAAAGCTTTTGATGAAACGGTAATTCCTGATATCGAACGGGCGATTCTGTCACGTCACAGTATTTTGTTGCTGGGTTTACGCGGACAAGCAAAGACACGTATTGCGCGGTTGATGACAAAGCTGATGGATGAATACATTCCCATTGTGAAAGGGAGTGAGTTGAACGATGATCCGTTTCAGCCGTTGTCGCGTTTCGCAAAGGATCTGATTGATCGTCACGGAGACGATACAGAGATTGAGTGGCTGCATCGCGATGAGCGCTACACGGAGAAACTGGCAACTCCGGATGTTTCCGTTGCTGACCTCATTGGTGATGTTGATCCAATCAAAGCTGCGAATCTAAAGCTTCCTTATTCTGATGAGCGTGTGATTCACTTCGGATTGATTCCTCGTTCGCATCGCGGAATATTTGTGATCAATGAATTGCCCGATCTTCAGGCAAGAATACAGGTTGCCTTGTTCAATATTTTACAGGAAGGAGATATTCAGATTCGCGGATTCAAACTTCGTCTTCCACTTGACATTCAATTTATTTTCACTGCTAACCCTGAAGATTACACGAATCGCGGAAGCATTGTGACTCCGCTGAAAGATCGTATCGAAAGCCAGATTCTTACTCATTATCCGAAAGATATCGAAACGTCTAAAGAGATCACGCTTCAGGAAGCGCAGTTGTCTCCGCAGCAAAAGACATCCGTGAAATCATTTGAGTTGGTGGAAAATTTATTGGAACAAATTTCTTTTGAAGCACGAAGCAATGAATTCATTGATCCGAAAAGCGGAGTGAGCGCACGACTTGCAATTTCTGCGTATGAGAATTTATTCAGCGCAGCGGAGAGAAGGATGTTGATCAACAATGAGAATCATACTTCTATTCGCATCAACGATTTCTGGGGAGTGATTCCTTCTATCACAGGGAAAATTGAACTGGTGTATGAAGGCGAGCAGGAGGGAAGTTTCATTGTAGCGCAAAACCTCATCAGCAAAGCAATTCGCACTCGATTCACAGAATACTTTCCTGATCCTGAAAAACTGAAGCGAAAAAAGGAAGTGAATCCTTACAAGGAAGTCATTGATTGGTTCGGAGCCGGAAATGAAATTGACTTGCTCAACGACAGTTCTGAAAAGCACTATGCTTCAGCTTTACAGTCTGTCCCCGGTTTGGATGATGTCGTTAAAAAATATTTTCCCAAAGCAAAAGGTGAAGAGAAATTATTGATGATGGAATTTCTTTTGCATGGCTTAGCTGAATATTCTTTGCTCAGCAAAAACACACTTGTCTCCGGACTTCGGTTTAAAGATTTGTTCAGTTCCGTGTTTCAGGGAAAAGGAATGAAGGAGGAAGAGTAAAAAATTAAGTCTTTTTCTTTTTGAATTTTATTTTGTTCAGATTTTCAATAACTCTGAACTTTACAATTTTTTTTACTAGCCTAATTGGAAGTGGATTGTCGAGCGGAAACTGAACAGAACCTTTTGCACCTTTATAAACTGATAACTCTTTCTTGAATGCTACT
The DNA here is from genome assembly GCA_043742705.1 of Bacteroidota bacterium. GTDB lineage: Bacteria > Bacteroidota > Bacteroidia > AKYH767-A > 2013-40CM-41-45 > JAPLDA01. The sequence goes on along the minus strand of JAYTXY010000123.1, from coordinate 13,009 downwards.
ATTCCTGAAACTCTTGGGTAAAAACCAATGTGTTTTGTATGCGCAGCGAACCATACCAACATACCATTCAGTTTGAATGCCGGCATTCCATAACTGATTACTTCATTTGCCTGCGGAGCAACTTCCTTAACAGCTTTCCGAAGTTGTTTTAATTTTAGCTGTGCTTCCTTTGGGAAATTTGAGATGTATTCAGCAAAGTCGTTTGGCTTTGTCATGATTGATTCTATTTTTAAACGAGAAATTTTTCTGAGTCAGCTGAATACAAAAGAAGTTTTTCGTTTTCGACAGTAATTTCTTTGTCGAAATTAAAACCTAACTTTTCAAGCAGATGAATTGAATTCATATTTTCTTTTAGTGTCGTTGCGAGAAAGCATGTTTGGTCATCGTCTTTTGCAAGATCATTCAACACAGCCATCGTTGCTTCAAAAGCATATCCATGTTTTGTATATCTTGGAAGAAATGCAAAACCAATATCGTGATGTTCTAAATAGTCACGTTTGATCAGCGTGATGATTCCTGTTGACGTTTCCTGACCTTTCGGTTTTACTACCCAATACTTAATAGCCGGATTGTAAATGAGTCTAGTGATATATGCAACAGCATCTTCTTTCGTATGAATATTTCTGTCTCCGATAAATTTTATCCATTCAGCCGTATTGACCAATTCAGAAATAAATTCCGTATCGTCTAAAGTTAATTTCTCCAATAAAAGCCGCTCTGTTTTATAACTGGATTGCATTTCAAGTTTTCTTATCTTCTGATTAAACTGTGACCTTGCACTTTGAACTTTGAACTCGAAACTACAATCGCCCACTCCAAACCACACAATTCCTAAAAGACGCATCTAACTTTTTTTCTTCTTTGAAAATTCCATACACTGTTGATCCGCTACCACTCATCGAAGAATAAATTGCTCCGTATTTATACAACTTCGTTTTGACATTTTTGATCACAGCAAATTTTTCGAAAATTGTTTTTTCAAAATCGTTGGAGATAGTGTCTTTCCATTTGTCAACGGGAAGTTTAATCAGCTCCTTTAACGATGCAGTTGGTTTTGCCGGAACAACAGAACGATACGCTTCCGCAGTGCTGACGTGAACCTTTGGTTTTACCAACACTACAAAATATTTTTTCAGGTCAAGTTTTATCTCTTCAAACACATCTCCCTTTCCTGATGCATACACAGGCTTATTCCTCATAAAGAAAGAACAATCGCTTCCCAATTCCGAAGCGTATTCCTGTAGTTTATCATCGGAAATTTTTAGTTCAAATAATTTATTCAATAACATCAAAGTGAACGCAGCATCGGAAGATCCGCCACCAAGTCCGGCTCCAATCGGAATGATTTTATGCAAGTGCATTTTTACGGAAGAAAGATTGTGTCTCTCAGCGAGCAAATGAAACGCTCTTACGCAAAGATTCTGCTGATCTTTCCCATACATTTTTATTCCCGAACCCTTGAACTTCACGGAATTCTTTTCGTCAGCATCCCTGACAATTTCAAGAACATCGTTCCATTGAACAGGATAAAAAATGGTTTCGATGTTGTGGAAACCATCCATTCTTTTTCCAACGATGTTGAGTCCGATATTTATTTTTGCGCTTGGAAAAGAAATCATCTACGAAATACGAATTGTTACGAATCTACGAATTACGAATTTGTACGAATGTACGAATATATGCCTGTGCCTTGATTCGTAGATTCGTAAGGATTAGTATTTCGTAGACATTTATTACCTTGCATCCTCTTTCTAATAAAAAGCCAATGACATTTCTTGATTTCGAAAAACCAATTGAAGATTTGATCGAGCAGATTGAAAAGCAAAAGCAAATTGGTGAGAAAAGCAAAATTGACGTCAGCAAAACCGTTGCTGAACTGGAAAGGAAACTTGAAGATACCCGGAAAAAAATTTACGGCAACCTCACTGCCTGGCAGCGTGTGCAGTTGTCGCGTCACCAGGATCGACCGTACTCGCTGAGTTATATCAACGCGATGACGGAAAATAATTTCATCGAGTTATTCGGTGATCGTACAGTAAGTGATGACAAAGCCATTGTTGGCGGATTCGGAAGTGTGGACGGACAAACCATCATGTTCATCGGTCAGCAAAAGGGAAATACTACCAAGTTGCGCCAGTACCGGAATTTTGGAATGGCGAACCCCGAAGGTTATCGCAAAGCATTGCGACTGATGAAGCTTGCTGAAAAATTTGACAAGCCCGTTGTTACATTGATCGATACCCCAGGAGCATATCCCGGATTGGAAGCTGAGGAGCGCGGACAAGGTGAAGCCATTGCAAGGAATCTTTTTGAAATGGCGAAGCTACAAGTTCCTGTGATTTGCATTATCATCGGTGAAGGTGCTTCCGGTGGAGCACTGGGAATTGGTATCGGTGATAAAGTGCTGATGCTTGAGAATACCTGGTACTCTGTTATTTCTCCGGAATCCTGTTCTTCTATTTTATGGAGAAGCTGGGATTATAAGGAGAGAGCCGCAGAAGTTCTCAAACTCACCGCAGAAGATATGCTGAAGCAAAACCTGATTGATGGAATCATCCGCGAACCGATTGGTGGCGCACATACATTCCCTGACCAGATGCATACTATCGTAAAGGGTGAAATACTAAATCATCTTTCTGTGTTGATGAAGATGGATAAAAAGTCGCTGGTAAAAAACAGGATCGATAAATTCTGCAAAATGGGAGTGGTGGTGGAAGAAACTCCTGTCGTAAATAAAAAGGTTGAAGTTCCGAATGCGTAGCACATTTTTGTGTTGCTTTCATATACATTAAATTCAATTTTCGTTTTTCTTATTGAATCATGAGTGATAAAAAAGATTTCATGCGCGAAGCCATTCGTCTTTCTTTTGAAACGATGCGCAGCAACACGGGTGGTCCTTTTGGTGCTGTAGTAGTGAAGGATGGAAAGGTGATTGCGCGCGGTTACAACAAAGTTGTTTCAACAAATGATCCTACTGCACATGCAGAAGTGGTTGCAATTCGTGAAGCGTGTAAAGTGCTGAACGATTTTCAACTCACAGGCTGCGAAATTTATACAAGCTGCGAACCTTGCCCGATGTGCCTTTCAGCCATTTACTGGGCACGCCCCGATAAAGTGTATTTCGCCAATACCAAAGAAGATGCAGCGAAAATTAATTTTGACGATGCATTTATCTACAAGGAAATTCAGTGCGAACTGAAAGACAGAAAAATTGCCGTTGAGCAATTGCTTCATGACGAAGCGCTGGAAGCTTTTAATGAATGGCAAAGAAAAACAGACAAGGTTTCTTATTGAATTAAGAAGTCTCTTGATTTGATATTCTACGAATTAGCAATCAGTACGAATTTACGAATGTCGTGTTTGTACATTAGTATAAATTCGTAATTCGTAGCCTCCTATTTGTTGTACCAGATTTTCACATCCATCACCGAATCAGGATTTGTAATCGTGTAGTTAAGACTTCCTGTTGTTGAATTGTAAACGTTCACCAGGTTTCCTGATGCTGAAAAAATTTCTCCGTTCACATCATCGTACTCCATAGCATAAACGGGAAGTCCCGTAATAAAAGGCGTCAGACTGTTCAATGAATAATCATAACGATATATACCTGAAGAATGTGAAATCAGATAATTGGAGCTGTTTACCTGTTTCACCTGGAACAAAGTTCCCGAAGGAATAGTATGCAATAAAGTTGTTCCATTCCCTGTCACATTATACAATTCAATTTTGCCTTGTCCTGCCGCGGTGTCATTTCCAAACAAGAGAAGATGTCCTGCATCAAGCGTGTACATGTTTTTAAGATTTATGTCCTGATTTCTTTCTTGCCTTTCCACGCCGGAAGTGAGGTAGAAAACTCCAATCTTATTCTGATGTAAAGTTGGATAATAGATTTCCGCGAAAAAGTAGTAATTGTTTTTGAAGACAACATTCGGAATGAAATTTCCTGTTTGCTGAATCGCATATTTCTGACTTCCATTTTTGTCGTAAGCTCTTATGTTTCCATCGAAATAAGAAACGTAAACTAAATCATCAGTAAAAAATAAATTTCTGAAGGTTGGAATAGAAACAGAAAGTGAAGGGTATGACCACAGTGATAAATTGGTATTCAGATCAAAAGCGTTGAAGTCTCCGATTGTATCTCCGATGATAAACAACTCATGGTTAAATGAATGAATAGCTGAAGCTTTGTAATCTCCGCTTACGTTTATCAATGCATGAGGAATGTGAAATGAATCCACATTTGAAATATGATGTGAAAACCTGTTTGCTCCGGACATTAAAAAGATTCCTTTACGAACTCTTGGCAACTCGTTTATATGAATCGTTACGTAAGCATTTGTTTCATTCACGCCATCTGAAGCAATTACATCAAAAAGATAATTTCCGGTTGGCAGATTCAGATTCTCTATCACATACTGAACATTAATGGATAACTGATTACCCGAAACGGCAACTGAAACATCGCTTCCGACTGCGATGTAACTTGAATTCACCAAACGAACGCTCACGGATGAAAGTTGAGTTTCATCACTGATACTAGCTTCCACGAAGGCAGTGTCTCCAGCATTAAAATTGGTGCCTGATGCCGGACGACTTATTTGAACAACAGGCGCTGTTTTATCTTCTTTTTTACATCCGAAGAAAAAAGCAACCCATGTTACAACAAGTATTGAAAAAAAGCAGGAAGCGTTTTTCATTTAGTTTTACTTAACAGTTAAGTTTTTGTAAATCATGTAAGAAAAAATTTGGTTAGACAAAATTAAATTTAGTTTTCAACAACAAGGCAAAGGGATGAAGATTTATTTAGTTTCGCATCCCTTTTTAAAAATACTTCTGAAGCGGAATTGGTGCAAATTATTTTCCATTACGGGATCAGAAAAACGTTTCATTCATTACATTTGATTTATGGTAGAGTCAGGGGAGCCGTTTAATACAGGAGAAGCAACTTCGACACGTAGGAAGATGACAAGTAAGTCGTCTTACCAGTCGCAGCTTGTGAGCACATTCGGAAAACTGCCGCCACAAGCCGTTGATCTGGAAGAAGCTGTTCTTGGTGCACTGATGCTTGAGAAGGATGCTTTGACTTCAGTGATAGACATTCTTCGTCCGGAATCTTTTTACAAGGATTCTCACCGAATGATTTTTCATGCGATCAAAAGGCTGTTTGAAAAATCGGAACCGATCGACATCCTCACGGTTACGAATGAATTAAAAGGAAGTGGTGAACTTGATCTTGTCGGCGGACCATTTGCAATTACACAATTGACAAGCCGCGTTGCATCTGCTGCAAACATTGAATATCATGCACGGATCATTTTGCAGAAGCACATTCAACGTGAGTTGATCCGTATTTCTTCCGAAACCATCAAAGATGCATACGAAGACACATCTGATATTTTCTTCCTTCTCGATCGTGCGGAAAAAAATCTTTTTGATGTAGCACAAGGAAATATCCGCAGGAATTATCAGGAGATGAGTTCGATGGTGAGCGAAGCATACAAGCAAATTGAAGCTGCGCGGAAACATGGAACAGGAATTACCGGAGTTCAATCCGGCTTCTCAGCATTGGATCGCATTACATCGGGCTGGCAAAAATCTGATTTGGTTGTTGTGGCTGCACGTCCGGGTATGGGAAAAACAGCATTCGTACTTTCTCTCGCTATCAACGCAGCCGTTGGCTTTAAAAAGCCAATCGCTTTCTTCTCTCTTGAAATGTCTTCTGTTCAGTTGGTGCAACGGATGATTGCATCGGAGACCGGAATTCCTGCTGAGAAGTTAAAGAAAGGACAATTGAATCCTGTCGAGTGGCAACAACTTGTTTCAATGACAGGCAAACTTTCTGAAGCACCAATTTACATTGATGATACTCCTGCGTTGTCAATATTTGACTTGCGCTCAAAATGCAGAAGACTGAAAGTGCAGCACGACATTGAATTGATTGTAGTGGATTATCTTCAGCTCATGCGTTCAGATGTGGATTCAAAATCAGGAAACCGCGAACAGGAAATCAGTTCGATCTCACGTTCACTGAAAGCGATTGCAAAAGAACTGAACGTTCCGATTCTTGCTTTGTCGCAGTTGAGTCGTGCTGTTGAATCTCGTGGCGGAATCAAGCGTCCGCAATTGTCTGACCTTCGAGAATCAGGAGCGATTGAACAGGATGCTGATATGGTTCTTTTCATTTACCGTCCTGAGTATTACAAGATCGATTTTGATGAAGAGAATAAACCTACACGAGGTACTGCCGAAATCATCATCGCCAAGCACCGTAATGGAGGATTGGAGACAGTGAAACTCAAATTCATTGACCGTCTTGCCAAGTTCACGGATCTTGAATACAACGAAAACCCGGAAACTCCGAGTGGATCTATCGTGGATTACCAGTCCAACCGCATCATTGTCGGCTCAAGAATGAACGACATGGGTGATGAGCCTGATCCTTTTTGATCAACGATTTAACAATTCAATTTTTCTTCATCCTTCACGTTTACTTTTATGCATTCTTATCGTAAGAAGCGCATGAAACTTCTTTGTTATCTTTGTTAACTCCGATGAAAAAACTAATCCTTCTGATTGCCTTTGTGGTTGTGGCTTTCCGCTTACAAGCTGCGTATATTCTGATTCCGATGGATGAAACGCAGAAGAATCATCTTAAAGCATACGGCATTGCTTATTCTGTTTTACAGCAGGATGTAAAAGTCCAGTGGCTGCTGAATTACAAAGGCGGAAGTTTCATGATTGATGACATTTCTGTTTTTGAAAAAGAGTGTGCAATACGCGGAGTTACCTACCAGGTAATTGCAAGTGTACAAGCCGCGGCCATTCTTACTGAGATTTCAAATCCTGAAGTGAACATGGATGTTGTATCTCTCGAGAAAGCGCCAAAGGTTGCTGTCTATTCACCAAAAAATAAAAGGCCGTGGGATGATGCGGTGACGATGGCTCTCACGTATGCTGAGATTCCATACGATCTTGTTTATGATGAAGAAGTAATGTCAGGAATTTTGCCGAAGTATGATTGGCTGCATCTTCATCACGAGGATTTTACCGGTCAGTACGGACGGTTTTGGTTTGCTTACCGCAATGCTCCATGGTACCAGGAAGATGTAAGGTTGCAGGAGGAGATGGCGCACAAACTTGGGTTTAAGAAAGTGTCGCAGATGAAATTGGCTGTTGCTCAGAAGATTCGTGATTTTACTTCAGGAGGAGGATTTCTTTTTGCCATGTGTTCGGCAACGGATAGTTATGACATTGCTCTTGCTGCGGAAGGAGTGGATATCTGCGAATCCATGTTTGACGGTGACGGTGCTGATCCGCAACAAAATTCGAAACTTGATTTCTCAAAATGTTTTGCTTTCAGAAACTATAACCTCATTACCAATCCGAACATTTATGAGTTTTCTGAAATTGACAATGAACCACCTGAAAGAAAGATAAGCCGTACAGAAGATTTTTTTACTCTCTTTGAATTTTCAGCAAAGTGGGATCAGGTTCCGAGCATGTTGTGCCAGAATCATGAGCAGGTAATCAAAGGCTTCATGGGACAAACCACAGCGTTCAAGAAGAAATTCGTAAAACCTGAAGTGCTGATATTGGGCGATAACAAAGCCGCTGATGAAGCACGTTACATTCACGGTGAATATGGAAAGGGAACCTGGACTTTTTACAGTGGGCATGATCCTGAAGATTATCAGCACCAGGTTGGCGATCCTCAGACAGATCTTGCCTTGCATCCAAACTCTCCCGGCTACCGTTTGATCCTCAACAACATTTTGTTTCCGGCAGCAAAAAAGAAAAAACAAAAGACGTGATCAGCTTTGAGTTTCTTATTGGCTGACGCAAAAGTAAGTCTTGATTCTTGTGTCTTTACTCTTGACTCTCACCTTTACTGGTCAAAAAACCTCCATCGCACACCAAACTGTAACGTCATTCCTTGCATCGGGTAATGCGGAGTTAAATAATATCCTTTGTCGATGATGTTGTCGCTGATGTTTTCCAGCTTCACAAAGAAACGCGCACTTTTAATTCTGAAGTTGACGAAAAAATCAGCCAGTGCGTATCCGCCTGTTTTTTTTTCATTCTGCCAATAGAAAAATCCTGTTGCCGGCATAAATGCGTCTGAATAATAAAGAGAATGAAAATGGAGATCAAGTCCGATTTGCATGAGCAAAGCACTTTTAAAGAAAAAAGATTCGTAGAAAAGCGATTGCGTTGAAATGAATTCCGGTAAATGCAAAGCATCTTCGTTGTTAACCTTTTGCGTAATGAAGGAGTTGTTGAAATGAAATTTTCCGAGTTTGAAATTTTTGTTGAGGAAGAATTTCAGGACTTGTATTTCATTTTTCTCCTGTGTAGGAACGGCTGTTGAATCAAGATGGAGAAAATCGGTGACAGAAGTCAGGTTGGCTCCGATCGAGAGTTGGTATTTTGGAAAAGAATATTCTGCAGTGAGAACTTTGATCGAACTTTTTTCAAAAACATTCTTCCAGATAAAGTGATTGGAATAGTAACGCTGGAAAATAAAATCAGGCGACCTGAGAAGAATTTGTCCTGAAAGATTCAAATATCCGAAATGACTTAACGGTGAATGAATGAATACTTCTCCTTTGTAATCTGCTTTATTTTCTCCGGCAAAGAGATAGGATCCGTTTATCTTCCAATGAAATTTATTTTCATCGTAGAGGTTGCTCACAGTTGCAAAAACAGACGTGTTTGTCAGAATTGAGTCTAAGAAAAAGAGATCCGTCTTTGCCAGTTGAGAATAACGAAACCATTGGTGTTCGAGTCCTAGTGAATAATAGATTGAACCGGAACTGTCTGAACTGTTTTTAGTATTGAGAAGAGAAGAAAAAGAAACCTTGTTTCTCAAATCATAGAAATGAAGCGAGTCGAGCGTTGAGGAAGTGTAATAAGAATTTTGATAGTAGCTTCCGGAACTATTGTCCAGGTATGAAAATGAACTTGTTTTCAGACTGATTGCATGTTCAATTCTTGCTGACGGTTTAAATTTCCGTGACGTTGTAGAGTCAGTAATTTTTTCTTCTGCGTATGATCCCAGGTCATAATATTGTTTCAAAGAAAACTCACGGTTACGAAAATGACTTTCAGCATCCGTAAGATTGACAAGCAAACCTTGTAAAGCAAGATTGCTAACAGAACTGTTGTCATACAAGGAATCACTGTGGACTCCCCCATTGACGTTGTTTTCAATGTAATTCCAATATGCAAATGCAAGCAGGTTGTAACGGTTGTTTTCTGAATGTAACCATGTGTATAAATCGATGTTGCTGTGAAATGTTGTTCCATTCTTTAAATATCCAAGAGCGCCAAGCCGAGTAAAATCAAGTCCGATGTTCCAGTTTTTTAAAATACTTTCTGAAAGCGAAACATTGATCTGCTGTTCTTTCCCTCCTGCAAGATGATAGTTGATTTCAGAATAAGCTTTGTTGGTTTTAAAGTAACGGATCTTTTCAGGATGAATAAGGTAAAGATCAAAGGAATGAAATCCTGTTTCGGTAAATAGATTGCTTGCCGGTTGAAACAATTGTGGTGAAGAAGCGCTTCCGAGATTTGAAAGATTATTGTAATGCTTTCCGATGGAAGGATTAATGATTTCAACACCCGTCAATGAAGTATCCAGCGAATTAAACGAAAGCTGTGGCGATGAAAATGCATTTCCATGAATGTACTTTATCAGCGTTGGAATTTTAACCTCTTTTTTAGCTGTGTCTTCCGGAGAGGCACTCGCAGTTAAAAATGGAAATGAAGCAAGAAGAAAAAATATTAAAATCCTGAATTTCATCAATCCGGCAGTTTCGGTTTAAGTTGGCAAATGTATGGGAAAATGATGAAGCTATTCAAAAAACAATTGCGGATTGCGGATTGAAAATTTCGGATTTAACGTAAGGGGCAATTCGAAATTTTGGCAATCCGAATTCCGAAATCGAAACTGTGACACCATCGTATTATTGAAGTCAGAGGGATTCTGATTCCAGGCATATATATTTTTATTAATGTTTGATTCTGTTTAGTAGAACATATTGTAGTCAATATGAAGTCCACGAATCCGATTTCTTAGTCTTTCGGACCAGTGATTACACTTTTCCGCGATTGATTTTTTTGATTTTTTTTCTTTGAAATTGTAACGCTTTGGTTTTTTGAGTGTTTACTGTTCACGAAACTCTAAAACCTTACATCGGTAATCGGTATCAGGATGCGGCTGCAACCCCCGTCAATAGAGGGTGATCTTTACAAGAGGCTTCATCTATGGATTGACGGTTGTCAACATGGCTTGAGATAAGAGAAAGGGAAGCACGGAAGAATGAAAAGACGAAGGCGATGGTACGCAGGGAATTTGGAGTCAAGAATGGTTGTGGGATAAGTCTGGTCATCGTATTTTTTTTCCTGTCGTTACACATAAATGCTACTAACTATTATTCACGCAGCAGCGGAGCGAACTGGAGCGTTAATAGTTCCTGGTCAACGGTTACATATGCCGGTCCTGCTGCTTCAAGTTTTCCTGTAGCAGGTGATACTGTTAATATTGCAAACGGAATAACCGTCTTTGTAAACACAACCAGTGCATGTTCACGGATCAACATCGGACAAGGCGCTTCCGGAATTCTTCAGTTTGGAAGTACAGGAAGTTTTACGCTCACCGTTAGCGGAGACATTACCATAAACAACGGTGCAAAATTGTTTTACAACAGTAACAGTACGCGAACACATACACTGAAAATGGGAGGAAACCTTGTCAACAATGGAATTGTCGATTTGGTGTTTGATGCCAACGACAGAGTGAACATACAATTCAATGGCGCAACAAATACTGTGGTGTCAGGTTCGGGAACATGGTCCCTCTACACTGTTACGCTTAGCAAATCTTCCGTTTCCAATTATCTTGAAGTTCTGTCTACTTCTTTTGAAGCGGGAATTTTTTCACTGGTTACAACAATTGGAACTTTCATTCACAATAACAGCAGTAGCTATTCAGTGAATGCTGCTGCTGCCGCGAATTTTGTGATCAGCGAAACAGTGGTCTTCAAAGTTCCGCAAGGAACCGTTTGGTTTAGTCCGAACACCAACAGTTGTTTTTTAGAAGGTGCTTTGTATGTAAGCGGAGGAAATGTTTACATAGGAACAACTGTTGGTAGCAATGGATTAATATATCGTCAACCCGGAATTGTTATCCCATATCTTGAAGTCTCTTCCGGAATGCTTGATGCATACGGAGGAATCTATAACAACCTCAGCGATCCTTTTAGTTTTAAAATAACAGGAGGAACCATCCTCTTAAACAACGGTTCTTCCGGAACTTCTCAGGGAGTTTTTTATCAGAACGATTTGCCTGGAAGTATTTTTGAAATGAGCGGAGGAACCATCATTTGTGAAAAGCATAATCTTTCCGGTGGAACGAATGTGGACTTTGCTATTTGCGGAACAAACGGAGTTGTAACATGTACAGGAGGAACAGTTCAATTCGGTGACAATGCCACGCCAAGCGGAACCACTTTTGACTTCATGCCGTTTTCCGGAGTAGTTCAGCCGAATTTTAAAGTGACTGGAGCTTCGGGTTCAGTCATCGAACTTCAGACAACGAAGAGTTCAACGTCAGACTTTATGCTGTTGAGTTTATTTATTGACGTGAATAAGATCATGGACATCCGCTCCATTCAGGGAGTTCCGGGAGATACTAAAAACATGACCCTGACTTCCACCAACAGCGGATCGTATGCTTTTTATTGTGACGGACTCTTTACGCCAAGAAGCGGAACTGTAACACTGACTGGTTCTTCTCCGCAGTTAATCGGAGGAAGTTCCATCACTACATTTTACAACCTTACCATGGCATCGTCTGCTGACGTTACACTTGCCAGCCAGCAAAGGGTTTCAAAAGTTCTTACAATGTCCTCCGGAAAACTGATCACGTCATCATCTGCGATTCTTACCTGCACATCCTCAGCAAGTGCGACAATCGGTTCAGTAAATTCTTACGTGGATGGTCCGATGAAACATACCGTGGCAACAGCAGTGCCAACGAGCAGAATCTATCCAATCGGAAGAGGATCATCTTACAGACCTGTTGTGTTGAACGTGGATCATACCAATGGTGTATCCGTGACCTACCAGGGAGAGGTCATCAATTCTCCTGCGACAGCGCTGGGTTATAGTCTTCCTCCTGCATTAGCAAGAGTTTCAAATGTCCGTTACGTGAATTTCGTGCGGCAAAATGTTCCGAACTACAGCACAGGATCCATTCAGCTTTACTATGATACGGATGACGGAGTTGCAGACATGACGAATGTGAGCGTAGTTCATGACGATGGAAGTTCAAACTGGCTTGACCTCGGAGGTTCTGCAACAGCAAACATTACCGGGAACATTACATCATCTGCGATTACTTCTTTCAAAACAAAATTTGCATTGGGTTTCCCTCCGGGCCCTATGCCGATTGAACTTTTGAGTTTCAAGGCGAAAGCATTTGATTTCAGTGTTGTTTGTAAATGGACAACAGCTTCTGAAATCAGTAATGATTATTTCACAGTTGAAAGATCTGTAGACGGAATTAAGTATGATTCTATTTTATATAAAGACGGGGCTGGAAACAGTACATCACTTTTATATTATGAGATAACGGATGAGCATCCTTTAACAGGAGATTCATATTATCGTTTAGAGCAAACCAATTATGACGGTAGCTCAAGCTATTCTGAAGCAGTGCATATTTACATGAATGCAACTCATTCTGATTACAAAGTTTTTCCAAATCCTTCGGAAGGAAATTCTATTTTTATTGATAAGAATGGAGCAGATCTCAATGATGTGAAGATAATTGTTCAGGATTTGTCAGGGAAAGAAGTAACAACCTCTGCAAAAATTTCAAAAGATAAAAAGGAAATTGAACTCAATATTGATCCTTCTTCTTACAACAGGAACAGTGCTTACATTATCTCCATTGTCTCTGGAAGTGAAACTGTGAAGGAAAAAATATTGGTGAATAAACGGTGAT
>JAYTXY010000122.1:0-9465 GCA_043742705.1 Bacteroidota bacterium | reverse complement strand
AAAAAAGCAGATTTCTCATCCGTTGAAGCCGGGTTCGAAATGACAGTTGTTAAAAGATAGATCGCCTACTGGTGCGGCGTTTCAGGCACTTTACACTCTCTCACTTTCTCACCCGCGCACTTTCTCACTTTCTCAAAAGATCAATGCTTCACCAACTTCCTCGTGTCAAGAACATCTTCCTCTCTCAACACTTTCAGAATGTAAACACCGGCGGAAAAATCTGAGAGTTGTTCAGCAGAATAAACTCCAACTCCGGGCGAAGCGCTCACGCGATCGGTGAATGCAACGCTTCCATCTAATCGTGTTAAAATAAAAGTAAGGCTGGCATCTGCAGGACAATAATAATCAACCTTAATACTGCTCGAAAAAGGATTCGGTCCAACCGAAATCACACGGTACTCCATGTTGCTTCCTTTGTAATCAAGTGATACAGGATCAAAGATTTTGAAATGTCCGTCATAATCGGTTTGCTTAAGACGGTAAAACGAAGTTCCTTTTAATGGCGCAGGATCATCCAGCGAATAACTGTGTTCTGTTGTTGTTGTTCCGGCTCCGCGTACTTTTCCAATGTCATCATACACGAGTCCGTCACCACTTCGTTGAATCGTAAAGTAATCGTTGTTGATTTCACTTGCAGTGGTCCAGGTCACGTTTGCTATTTCTTCCACCAGCTGAACATCAAAAGCAGAGAGTGTAATAGGAAGTGAATTTCCTGAAGAAGAAGATCCGTGTGCGAACGTGCCAAAAGATGTTGACGGAGAAGTTGTGACGACCGTTCCTGTTGTTGCATTTCCTGTTGTTCCACCGTTACCGAGGTCTTTCCACTTCAGGAGTACAGCATCCCAACGTCCGACTCTCATGTCGGCAAGAATATTTACTCCGCAACTTGCCGGAGTATTCCAACTCATAGTGACGTTTACGTTGGATGCACCGTTGGTTCTATTCAATGCCCAGTATTCACAACGACTCATGTGGTCAAGAGTAGGATCGTGACTTGCTGTGTTGTAATTAGTAATCGGATCTGCATTAAAATATTCTGCCGTGAAATGATCGGCTGCAGCAGCAGGAGCAGAGATAGAAATGGGGCGATAGGAATTATTTTTCCCGACGGGAAATGTAAATGCCTGGTTGCCGACTTTTCTCACCGGACCATTAATAAAACTTGCATCCGACACTCCACTCACAGTTACACTTGTTGCTAACGTAAGAAGATTCACTGACGAAGTTGTGATGTTTCCGTTTGTCAAAGTCAATGTTGAGTTGACTGTAACAGGCACATTCAGCGTTAATCCGTTTGTTCCGTTGTTCATCGCTAATCTTCGAATAACAGGAGGGAAGCTTGTACTTCCGCTAATGTTCTGTGGTGAACTTCCATCGAGTGTAACTGTTCCTGTGGAAGAACCGAAAGTAATTGCCGCTGCTGTTCCTGTTGTGGAAATGTCTCCGGCAAATGTTGAGTTGGTACTATATGCAGGATACAAAACTCCTGTTCCGGTTTGAATGAATGTTACATTGTTGTTGAAGTCATCCGCAGTTGTATTTGCAAGATATAAAATTCCGGTTCCGCTGTTCTTAATTGTTGTGACACCATTAAAAACATTGGGGCCTGTTCCTGTGTTGTTCGTTGCTCCGCTCTTTTCAATGGTTGTAGTTCCGTTGAATGTACTTCCATTCAGATAAATTTGCGGGAGTGTAAAATTTACATTGCCATTAAACACGCTTCCCGTTTGTAAATACAGTGCTGCAGTTCCGGATGTTAAGTTAATTGTTTGTGCTGTGTTTCCTGTTTGTGTAAATTTTCTCAGGTATAAATCTCCACTGGCAAAACCGGATGCTCCGATTGAAATCGTTTTCCCACTTGCAAGTGTTACTGATCCTGTGTTCTGACCGAAACGGATAGAACCTGTTCCTGTGTTGGTAACGAAAATGTTTCCGTTGAACTGCGTGCTGTTGGAGGCATCGTTGTATCCAGGATAGATAATGCTGGAGTTGGTATTTGTGAATGTTACGTCACCGTTAAAGATATCGCGCGTTGTTTGCGCAAGCATCAGATATCCTGTTCCGTTGTTTGTGAAACTTGTAGTCCCGTTGAAAGTGTTGTTGCCTGTTCCCTGGTCACTAGTGCTTCCGGTTTTTGTGAATGTTGCATTTCCGTTGAAGGTGCAACCGTTCAGCAATACTGCAGCGCCTGTTACAGTAACATCACCATTGATTGTAGCAGCCGGACCGAATTGAATTGTTGCTGTTCCGGAAAGATTAAATGAAATTGGATTAGAGCCAACCTGGACAAAATCTCTCATGATCAATGTTCCGGATGAAAACCCTGAACTTCCGATACTCACTGTCTTTGTGGATGAGAGTGTTGCAATTCCTGTGCTCTCACAAAATGCAACACCGGTTCCGCTTGTGCTGTTGAGAAGAACGTTACCGTTGAAAGCAGATGTTCCTACGTAAGCAACACGAATGTAACTTGTTCCTGTGTTTGTAAAAGTAACATCTGCATTGTATGTATCACCTGTAGTTAAGGCAGTAAGCAAGGTTCCAGATCCGCTATTCTTAAGAAGCGTGACCCCGTTGAAAGTATTTCCTCCGTTACCATTGTTGTTTGAAGCACCTGTTTTTTCAAGTGTGGCAACATCATTAAAAGTTGTTCCGTGTAAAAGAAGTTGCGGAGCGGTAAAATTTACACTTCCGTTGAAAGTGGAATTTGGCCCGAGTGTTACCGTGGATGTACCTGTCAATGCAAGAGCCTGCGATCCGTTGCCACTTTGTGTGAAGTTTCTCATCGCAAGAGTCCCGGAAGAAAATCCCTGACTTCCAATCGAAATCGTTTTAGCCGTTGCCAAAGAAACAGTTCCTGTGTTTGCACCAAACTGAATTCCTGTTCCTGCTGTGCTGTTTACCACAATGTTTCCGTTGAACTGTGTTCCGGTCGCATCATTGTATCCTGCGTAAATAAGACTTGTTCCGGTATTTGTAAACGTTACATCGCTGTTGAAGATGTCGCGTGTTGTGCTTGATAAAAGAATGTATCCTGTTCCGTTGTCAGTAATACTTGTTACACCATTGAATGTATTGTTGCCTGTACTTTGATCGTTGGTTGTTCCATTTTTAGTGGCGGTAACTGTTCCGTTAAAAATTGTTCCGTTGAAAAATAATCCGGCACTTGTTGATGTCACATTTCCGTTAAATGTAGAACCACTTCCGAATGTCATGACTGAAGTTCCTGTAAGTGGAAACGAATGATCGAATGTTCCGAGCTGTGTGAAGTTTCCAAAATAAAGTGTTCCTTTTGAAAAACCTGATGAGCCTATGGTTACTGTTTTTGTTGCTGCCAGTGTTGCTGAGCCTGCATAACCCGGGTAACTGAAATAAACACCATATGAATTGCTTGTTCCTGCCGTACTGTTTACAATGATATTTCCGTTAAAGGCGCTTGTTCCGCGCATGTTGAAACGTATCAAACCGTTGGTTGCGGTTCCTGTATTATTCGCAGTTACGTTTCCGTTGAACACGGTTGTGGAAGCTGCCGTACCGTCACCGACGAGAATGTAATTGTTGGTTCCGCTTCCGATATTATTTAGAGTTACGTTGCCATTGAATTGGTTGCCTGCCGAAGCGTTCGCTAAATAAATATGATTTGTTCCTGTGTTGTTGAAAGTCGCATCAGCATTGAAAATGTCCGGGTTTGTATTTCCCATTAGCAAAACACCGTTTCCGCTATTTGTAAATGTAGATACTCCTGAAAATGTATTGCCACCGATGCTGTTTTCTGTTGTTGAACCTGTCTTGGTGAAGTTTGTTGTTCCGCTGAATGTACATCCGTTCAATGACAAAGCAGAGCTTGTTGATGTAACATCGCCACCGAAAGAAGATCCCGGACCGAATGTAATTCCTGCTGTTCCTGTCAATGGAAAAGAATGTGCAGTTGCTCCGGGTTGCGTGAAATTCCTTAGCAGTAAAGTTCCTGACGAAAATCCTACGCTTCCAATGCTGATTGTTTTTCCGGCAGCGAGTGTTGAAGTTCCTGTGCCCGCTCCAAATTGAATACCTGTTCCTGCTGTACTGTTTACGGTGATGTTTCCGTTGAACTGCG
Organism: Bacteroidota bacterium; assembly: GCA_043742705.1. GTDB lineage: Bacteria > Bacteroidota > Bacteroidia > AKYH767-A > 2013-40CM-41-45 > JAPLDA01. The sequence continues at coordinate 5,369 of JAYTXY010000122.1, read as the reverse complement.
TTCCGGTTGCATCGTTGTAAGCTGCATGAATAAGTCCGGTTCCTGTATTGGTAAATGAAACATCGCTGTTGAAAATATCACGCGTGGTTTGTGACAGCATGATGTAACCGCTTCCTGTATTGGTAAAACTTGTTGTGTCGTTGAATGTGTTGTTCCCGGTGCTTTGATCGTTGGTGGTTCCTGTTTTTAGAAATGTTGCATTCCCTCCGAAGGTACAGCCATTTAAAAATAATGCAGCACTTGTTGATGTGACATCACCACCGAAGTTTGAAGCAGGACCGAATTTAATGGTCGTTGTTCCTGTGAGAGGAAATGATTGAGCCGCTGTTCCTGTTTGTGTAAAATTTCTGAGTTGCAAAATTCCGGATGAAAATCCTGCACTACCGATGGAAAGGGTTTTGTCTATCGCTAACACTGCCGTCCCTGTTGAAGAACCAAAATAAATTCCTGTTCCTGATGTACAGTTCATCACAATATTCCCATTGTAAGTTGTGCTTCCTGTGTTGTTCAGGTACATCGCAGAAGCTGCTCCTCCTGTATTGTTCAGAGTTACGTTTCCGTTGAACTGGTTTCCGACTCCGTTGTAAGCGAGGTATAGTGTGCTGTTCCCGGTATTGTTAAACGTGACATCAGAGTTAAAAAGATCTGCTGTTCCGTTTCCTAAAAGAAATTGTGCACTTGAACTGTTTACAAAACTTGTTACTCCGTTAAAAATATTTCCGCCTGTGCTGTTGTTAGTCGTTGCGCCATTTTTTTCAAAGTAGGCCGTGCCTGCAAACGTGGTTCCGTTCAGGTACAACTGAGGAAATATGAAACTGACATTTCCGTTGAATGTTGATCCACTCTGCAAATACAACGCTGCTGTTCCTGACGTTACAGACATGGATTGTGCTGCGCTTCCGGCTTGTGTAAAATTTTTAATGTATAACAATCCTGCTGCATAACCTCCTGAACCAATAGCAATTGTTTTTCCGGTTGCAAGTGTTGCTTTCCCTGTGTTCTGACAAAACCTGATGGAGCCTGTGCTTGTGTTGTTCAACGTGATGTTCCCGTTGAATTGCGTTCCTGTAACATCGCTGTAAGCAGGATAGATGATATTTGTTTGCGTATTGGTGAACGTTACATCTCCGTTGAAAATATCTTTTGTTGTATTTGCCAGTAAAAAATAGCCGGATGTGCTGCTGTTTTTTATGATAGTTGTTCCGTTGAATGTGTTGTTCCCAATGCTTGCATCGTTACCACCGGCATTTTTCTCAAGCGTTGTCGTGCTATTAAATGTTGTGTTCCGGAAAGTAATCGTTGCGCTGGTCGCGCTGATGTCAGTGTTGACAGTTGGGCCGCCCGTTGCATTACCAAATGTGGTAGTTGTTCCAAGTGCAGTTACAGAACCGCCAGTACCTGTGTTCGACAACGTTCCACCATTGAATGCAGCGTTTCCATTCAGTGTAAGCGTGCTTCCTTTGATGTCAATGGTTCCCCCGCTGTTTGTAGTTGTTGTTCCTGCAGCCGTTAACGGAAAGCCGTTGAGATTGAGTATTCCGTTGTTGTTGATCGTAAGATTATTTACAGAGGTAGTTGTGCTGAGTACAGGATTGTTTGAAAGTGCAACTCCAATAGTCACGTTATCTCCGGAGCCGGGAATTCCGAGTGGCAGCCAATTCAGGTTATTGTTCCAGTCAGTGCTGATGCTGCCCACCCAGGAATAATTGATAGCAATTGCATAGGTCTTTTTGCTGCTTCCTAAGTTAGAATAGATGAAAGCAATTCCAAAAATTACAACTGACAGAAAAAGACTTGAAGCGGCAACGAGTTTTAATCGTTGTCGTGTCCTCGTTTTCTGAGAAGTTCCGTAATGAAGATGTAAGCGACTCTTTTTCTTTTTCATGAATAGAAACACTCATTATTAAACTAACATGACTATTTCTTGTTGAGACGTTTTTATTAGAAATCTTACACTTATCACTGCAAAATGAAAGCTATTTCCGGAGTGATTCTACTAAGGAAGAAGGCGGAAAATTTATTTATCTTGCCACTTCATGAGTTATTATTGAGTTTTTAAAATAAAAAAGTGCTGAAGTTTTTTATCCAAACTCGTTGCAATGTTTAACAAACTGCCAGGCAAGCGGATTTCGCTTTTACTTTCTGTAGTATTACTTACAACCGGTTTTGGCTTGTACAACGGAGAGGCAAGCTATTCCATCGTTCGTTTGATGAATCAGATTTTGTCATCACATTTCAATGAAATGTATTGGGCGATAGGGCTGGGATATGTTTCAACTCTTCTTATTTATTCGGGCATTTTATGTTTTATTTTTTTTCTACATCGATCAGGAAAAATTAGCCAACGAAAGTTTTGTTACTCAGCTCTTTTTCTTTTGGTCGTTCATTATCTTTTTTACCTCGTAAAGAATTCGTGGAACTATCCAATCTATGATGATCAGGGAGCTGTTCTTGAATTCATGAATCAGTACACAGATGCAAAATCGATTCAGGAAAAATTAAAATTACTGGTTGCTCCGTTCTGGGAATCACGCCAAACGGTTCCGCGATTGTTTTTGCTGACGATATGGAAACTGTTTCATGAAATTAATTTTCAATACCTCGTTTGGTTCGATGCTGTTCTGCTGATCTCCTTTCATTTCCTTTTGCTGAGAAAATTTCTTCAAAAATCTTCGTTACGTCTTCCATACGTTCTCGCTTTCAGCTTGCTTGCTTTCCAGTTCCAGGCGTTTAACAATATTTTCTGTGGGCTTTCCGGACTGTGTTACAACGGAGTGTTGTTCTTCGCTATGTTGTCGTTTTCTTTTCTTGAGAAAAAAGGAAACGGAAAATTATTTTTGTCAATCCTATTTGCTGTAGCAGCAGAACTCACATTTGGAAATGGAATTTGGATATTTCCGTTGTCGATTATTTACTTGTGGAGACAAAATCGTAAACATGATGTGTTGGTTTGGTCGGTTTTGTTTTTGTCAATCCTTCTTTTCAATTTCATTGACAGGAAATCCTTTGTCGTGTTTTTCGGAATGAGTTTTAATGCGATGAACGTGCTGTTTTTTATTCCTGCTTTATTAGGTTCAGCGTTCCAGTTTTTATTTACTATGCATCTTCCCGTTATTACCGGAGTTTTTGTACTGATAATTTTTTTAATTGCGGTTTTGAAAAAATGGGATTCTTCTTCGCATGTCATCTTTATGATGCTTGCTTTGTTGGTGGTTTCTGCAATAAGCGCGGCTCCGTTTCGCAGCGGAATTAATCCGGGCGGACAGTATGCGCTTCAGGTACGATACGGAACATTCTCCATCTACGCCATCATTCTGGCCATTGCGCTGGTTGCGGAGAATACATCATACAGGGAAGGGAAAAAATATTTAAGAATCGTAGCGTTTGCTTTTGCATACAACCTGTTAAGCGGATTATTTTTTTATCCGGAAGTTCCGATACGCACACAAAAAATTCAGGTGATGATTCAGGAGCTGAAAAAGGAAAAATATTCCATCGAATATTCTATTTACAAACAAAAAGAATTTGAGGAGTTGATGAAAACATCCATCTCCAAAGGTATGTACCAACCACGCTGATTTTTTTCAGCTTATTGCAAACGCAATTGCTCCTTGGATTTGATATGAATCTCAGGTTTGCCTTTGTAATCGACAATCTTTCCGATCACGCACACATTTTTCCCTTTCAGTGATTCAGCGGAAAAGGTTGCATCAGTGAAAAGAGAATCCTGGAAAATTGCCGTGAACGACTGGTCAGGAAACGGGTTTCCAAAATTCAGGAAAACCTTTCCGCCTTTGGTGGCATGCGTGCCTCCGACTTTTCCACAGATAGTAGCAAGTGAACCAATATTATACTTTGCTGAATCAGGCGATACAATGGTTTGAGCAGTGGCGCTGAACGAAATCAACGCGATAATCGCAGTGAGAATAATTTTCATAGAGTAAATGAATTTGCACAGAGGAATTTTTCGGTGCTTTTGTAAAGATAAAACGCAGTAAACTTTTCTAGCTGTAAATGTAATCAGAAAAGGATCAGGTTTTCTTCCTGCTGGTATTTTAGCAGAATCTCTTTTTTTCTTGGCGAACTTTGCGCCTTTGCGCGACAAATAATTTCACGCCAAGGCGCAAAGACCGCAAAGAGAAATCGGACTTTTGTTATCATTTCTTTGTGCCACTGTGTGCCTGCTTCAAAATTTTAATATCCAGTTTTCTCATTTTCAAAATCGCCTCCATCACTCGATCAGATTTTTCCGGATTCTTATCCGTCATCCATTCATTAATCATGGAAGGAACTACTTGCCATGAAACGCCAAACTTGTCCTTGAGCCAGCCACATTGCGACTTCTCTCCTCCCTTAGATAATTTCTCCCAGTAATAATCAACTTCCTTTTGTGTTTTGCAATCCACAACAAAAGAAACAGCTTCCGTAAATTTAAAAATCGTACCTCCGTTGAGCGCAAGAAAATCCTGTCCTTCCAGTTGAAAGGCAACTGTAAGCACCGTTCCTTTTGGCAGGAATGAACCATCTCCGTAATAAGATGTCTTTCCTTTTTTGGAGTTTTTGAAAACGGTGGTGTAAAACTTTACTGCTTCTTCTGCATTTCTGTCAAACCAAAGACATGCTTTGATTTTTTGCTGTGATTTTTTGATGGTTGCCATGATAATTATTTCCTGGATTTATTAATTCTATGAAGCTATTTTTTTTAAGTAAAAATAAAACTTATTCTCCTAAGGAGGATGGCGGCAATTTTGTTGTTGGCAGCAATGCCTGTTTTTTTTCTATCTTCGCTTTCTATTTAATTCGATTATGAAATCAATAATTATCACCCCCAAAGATACGGACGAATTTAAATTTTTGTCGGGTCTTTTAAAAAAGCTGAAGGTTTCTGCTCATGAATTGACTGAAGAAGAAATTGAAGATTTTGGAATGTCTATTTTGATGAAGAAGGTGGATCGTTCTAAAAAAGTTTCTCGAGACTCAATTATGAAAAAGCTTGCTTCCTGATGCAAGTTGAATTTTTATCGGAATTTAGTCGTGATCTTTCTGAAATTAGGGTTGCGGCTATTAAGCAAACTATTCAGCGTACCATTCTCAGAGTAGAATCAGCGAAAAAAATTTCAGAAATACCTAGCGTAAAGAAATTATCCGGACACAAATCAGCTTATCGTGTCAGGATAGGAGACTATCGTATTGGGATTTTTGTGGAAGGAGATAAAGTTCAATTTGCTCGTGTAATTCATCGTAAAGACATCTATAAACTTTTCCCATAATATTAGGTATTGCTGATAACGCACAGTTCTTGTTGTGCTAAGTTTTAAGTAAATTTTGGGCATTCAGTAGGATCAAAATATTGACAGCCAGTTGTTTGG
>JAYTXY010000121.1:0-5643 GCA_043742705.1 Bacteroidota bacterium | reverse complement strand
GAAAACAACGAACCTCTCACCGGTGCTGTCGCTGAGCTGCGCAACGGCAATGATTCATCACTGACGAAAGTGAATGTGGCAGATGCAAAAGGTGTATTCTCTTTTGTAAATATCAAAGCAGGAAATTATTTTCTGAAAACCTCCCTGATTGGATTTACATCTTACCGAAGTACTGCGTTTTCGTATGACGGAACTTCAGCGAAAGAAATTCCGGTGATTAAAATGGGCTCTTCTTCCATCAACCTGAAGCAGGCAGAAGTGGCAGCCATCAAACCGTTGGTAGAAGTGAAGGCTGACAAAACGGTTTTCAATGTAGAGAACAGCATTAATTCCACAGGAAGTACAGCGTATGAACTGTTGCAAAAAGCTCCGGGTGTAGTGGTCGATAATAATGACAACATCATGCTGAAAGGTCGCGGAGGAGTGCTCGTGCAGATTGACGGCAAGAATACACGCTTGTCGGAATCGGATCTTGCTGATTATTTGAAATCGATTCAGAGCAACGATGTGGAATCCATCGAACTTATTTCGAATCCATCATCCAAGTACGATGCTGAAGGTACAGCAGGAATCATCAACATCAAGCTGAAGAAAAATAAAAACTACGGAACCAACGGTTCGGTTACGCTCGGTTATGCGCTCGGTGCGTTTTCAAAATACAATACAGCCTTGTCGCTGAATAACCGTTCTAAGAAATTCAGCGTGTTCACGAATTACAGTAACAACTGGGGCGATCGTAAAAGCGAGTTTTATCTTTATCGTGAACAGCGTCCATACATTTTTGATGCTTCATCTATTTTCACACGGTCGGGATTGAACCACAATTACAAAGCAGGTGTTGATTATACCATGAGCACCAAACATACATTGGGTATTATGGTGACGGGCAATTACAACGACATCAACAGCATCAATACGAGTCGCAGCATCATTCAGAATTTTGTTTCTGATGTGACTGACAGTATTCTTCGGTCGGATCAGACTGTAAAAGGACATGCAAATAATATTAACCTGAACCTCAATCATCATTTTGCAGATACTTCCGGACACGATCTCACTACTGATTTTGATTTCGGTTACTATGATGGAATCCGCAACAACTACCAACCGAATATTTACACACTTCCTGATTACAAAACAATTTTGTCTTCGAACATCTATCGTTCTATTACACCAACTACTATTCACATTTATACACTGAAGTCAGATTACTCACAAAATTTTCTGAAAGGAAAACTTGGAGCAGGATATAAGTTATCGTTTGTGAATACTGACAACGCATTTAATTTTTTCAATATCCACGGAAGTTCAGAAACATTTGACAATACACGAAGCAATCATTTTGCATACACTGAAAATGTTTATGCTGCATATCTCAACTACCAGCATACCTTCGGAAAATTGGATTTGCAGGCAGGAGTCCGCATGGAGAATACCGACAGCGAGGGAGATTTAAAAAGCGCTGCTGATACTACGACAAACAAAAATGTGAAACGGAACTACGTTGATTTTTTTCCAAGCGGAGGAATCACGTTTAATGCAAGCAAGGATCATTCATTCGGATTAATATACAGCAGGCGTATTGACAGACCGAATTACCAGGAATTAAATCCTTTTGAAATGAAATTGGATGAACTCAGCTTCCAGAAAGGAAATCCATTTCTCAATCCGCAGTACTCGGATAAAATCGAATTGTCGCACACCTTTAAATACGCTACCACTACAAGCATCGGCTACAGCCACACACGCGATTTCTTTGCACAGATTACCGACACCATTGCGGGCGGAAAAAGTTATATCACGTCACGTAACCTCGCCACTGAAAATGTTCTCAGCTTAGACATCAGTTCTTCACTGCAACTGTTGAAGTGGTACAGCGTTTATTTTCATATCGGTCTTTACAACCAGGAATACAAGGCGGATTTCGGAAACAACAAAACCATTAACACATCGGTCACCAATTTTAATTTGTACGCGCAGAATACCATTAAACTGCCATCTGATTTCACATTTGAAATTTCAGGGTGGTACAACTCTGCGGGAATCTGGGGTGGATCTTACGTAAACGAAGCGATGGGTTCGCTTGACCTGGGGTTGCAGAAAAAATTATTCCATGAGCAGGCAACGCTGAAGCTTTCTTATTCTGATGTGTTGCTTACAGCCCCGTGGGAAGGTCACAACGTATATGCAGGACTTGTAATCCGTGTACATGGAACCTGGGAGAGCCAGCAATTTCGTGCAACGTTTACGTGGCGTTTTGGAAATAAACAGATGAAAGGATTGCGTCAGCGTTCTACAGGAAGTGAGTCGGAACGGAAACGAATTGGTGGCGGAGACTAAATACTTTTCTCCAGCCTCACTGTCGTCATCGGTCGCGCAAACTCGCAGCCATGGTCTTTTACAATTTCCATGATGCGGTAATTGATTTCTTCTTTCACTTCGGCAAATTCTCCCCACTCAGATGTTCTTACAAAATAGACAATGAGAATGTCAAGAGAACTAGGAGTTATTTCGAGAAAACGAACCACTGTATTTTTTTCAACCTTCTCATGATGTCGTAAGAGTTGAATGATATCATGCGTAATGGCTTTCATCTGGTCAGGACTTGTGCTGTTCGTTAAGCTGATTGAAAATTTCGCACGATGCAGTTCACGTTCCGTCTGGTTGTCGAGTTCGGCATCCACCATTTTTTTATTCGGAACAGAGAGCAATGTTTTTTCAACGGTTCGTATTCGTGTTGAACGAAAACCAATGCTCTCCACGGTTCCTTCATAGCCACCAACTTTTACATTATCGCCAACAGCAAAAGGTTTATCAAGAAAGATGGTGAATGATCCCAATAAATTTTCCACTGTTTCTTTCGATGCTAACGCAAAAGCAAGTCCGCCAATACCAAGACCAGTAATCAGTGAAACCACATTCAATTGAAATGCGATTCCGAGCATCATCACGAAACCTATCGAGGCAAGAATCACCTTCACTGCTTCTTTGGCAAAAGGAACAAGTTGATCATCCAGTTTTGAATCAGATTTTTGTGCACGCTTCAAAAGAATCAATCCGAAGAAATCAACCATGCGAAGAATGATCCACGTAATGGAAAGAATAATGGCTGCTTCAAAAATTCGGAACACAACCATGCGGAAACCAAACTGATGCTCGGGAACCAAATGCCATTCCTGAGGAAATGCAAGCCGATCGAAGGCAAGGTAGAATGTGATGAGCACCACAAACACCGACAATGGTTTTGAGAGAAGGTCAACGAATTTTTCAAGCCCGACACTTTTTCCGTATCTCCTGATGAGACGGTACAACACCCATGAAAAAAACTGGGAAACTATTTTCCGGAACAATAATCCTGTAACTAAAATACCCGTGAACCAACACCAGGCTTCTGTTGTGTTTCCGAGAAAAGTGCGTTGGAGGATTTCGGGCAGAGATTCCATGGTTACAGACTAAATTTAGATGCAAGATTCAAGAACCAAGATACAAGAATCAGTTTGCTGATAAAGTCGGGAATGAAAATTATCAGAGCAATTTTTCCAATGCAATTTCAAATGCTGTCTGCGAAAGTTGCGTATGCCCGGGATTACGTTGATGCACTTCTTTCAAAGCATTGTGAATACAATCAGACACATCGTCAAAGATGCTCTTGTCATAAATGTCTGCGGCATCACTCATCAGGTAAGCAAACACGCGAGCCATTCCGCAATTAGAAATGAAATCAGGAATTACGCTGACGTTGTTATCTGCAAATTCTGAAATGGGTCCAAAGAAAATTTCTTTGTCGGCAAACGGAACGTTCGCTCCGCAGGCAATCACTTCCAGTCCATGCTCCGTCAGTTGTTCAACATCTTCGCGGGAAATAAGACGAGATGATGCAGCAGGGATGTATATTTCAGCACCGGCTTTCCCGATCAGGTGTCTTACTTCCTCAAAAGGAATAAGAACGGGAGCAGAAATCTGGTTGCCAGCGCGAGTCAAATACAGGTTACGGATTTCTTCCAAACTGAATCCTTCTTTGTTGATCAGTCCGCCCGGTTTGTCGATGATGCCGGTAATCTTCGCTCCCATTTGAGCCAAATAAAAACCGGCCGCTGCACCCACATTTCCCCAACCCTGAACAATCGCTCTCTTTCCCTCTATACTTTTTCCATGCAGCGTATAAAAATGTTCCACTGATTTTGCAACACCGTAACCGGTGATCATATCAGCGACCGTAATGTTTCGTGAAGTATCAGGCGAAAAGTTAGTGTCTTCAATTCTCTTTTTTACTCCCCGTTGAAGAAGAGAGATCATCTTGTCGGTTTTTTCAGGAGAGGCTTTGAAATGCCCGACTGCAGTTCCTTCCTGCGGATGATGTAAACCCAACTTCGCAGTGATGGGAATTACTTCATGAATTTCGTCCACGTTCAGGTCCCCTCCGGTACCGTAATAATTTTTCAAAAGCGGCATGACTGCTTTGAACCATCTTTCCAAAACACCCTTTTTTCTTGGGTCCGAAGGATCGAAGTTAATTCCCGACTTGGCGCCACCAATTGGCGGACCACTAACCGAGAACTTTATTTCCATGGTTTTGGCAAGGGATTCTACTTCACGCTTGTCTAAACCCTTGCGCATACGCGTGCCTCCTCCTGCGGATCCGCCTCGTAATGAATTGATTACGACCCATCCTTCAGCCTCTGTTTCGGTGTCTTTCCATTCAAAAACGATTTCCGGGCGTTTATGCTCAAATGCGGAAATCATCTCTTTTAAATGTACTGTTGTTGTCTCAGCCGTATCCATTGAGTCGTGTTTCATATACCGGTTTTGGTTGTGCAAATGTACGAGATTTCGTTTCAATCCCGATCGCAAAAATCAGGTTCGAAGAGCAGTTTTACAGTCCGTTTTTATCACAAATTTTTTTTTGGAAGTCTTATTAAAGTTATTGTAACTTTGATTTCAAGGATTTAATATTGCATTCAAACACACTAACATTTCTATCCGTCATGGCAACAAAAAAGAAACCGGCTAAAAAAGCGAAAGCCAAAGCAGGGAAGAAAAAAACTTCTCCAAAGAAATCTTCGAAGAAAGTTGCAGCGAAGAAAAAAGTAACGAAGAAAAAAGTCGTGAAGAAAAAAGTGGCGGCTAAAAAACCTGCTGCGAAGAAAAAAGTAGCAAAGAAAGCTGCGCCAAAAAAAGTTGTTAAAGCCAAGGTTGTAAAGGCTCCTGCAGCTAAACCTGTGATGCGTGAAACACCGAGACCAATTATGATTCCTTCTAAACCTGAACCGATGGACATCAGTCCTGTTCATGCCGACATGGATGATCATCATGACATGGACATGCCGATGGATGATGATATGAAAGATCTGAAAGGGTTTGATGATGAAGCTCCGGCCGGAGCAGACATGGACGATGACGATGATTTTTAATCAGTCACTTTTTCAGTAAAGATTTTTTTTCTGAACGCAGCAGTATTTTTTACTGCTGCGTTTTGTTTTTATTTCAACTCAGTAATTTTTTCCTTCCCAGAAAAATTTTGTGGTGTTCGTTCCAACGGAATAAGTAAGCACGTTGCCGTTGAGCAGGTATTTGTTGATCACTTCGTACGAAACGGCATAGGTTTTTCCATTCTGAAAAAGTTGCAGCCGTCCGCTTACATCA
>JAYTXY010000120.1:0-17056 GCA_043742705.1 Bacteroidota bacterium | reverse complement strand
TACAACAACAGATTACATTGTAACTGCAACTGATGCGAATGGTTGCCAGTGGATGGATACTGCAAGAGTTACTGTGAATTCACTTCCTTTAATAAGCGCAGGTCCAGATCAAACCATTTGTTCGGGTTCAACCATTTCAATAACAGCAACGGGTGGAACAATCTATTCATGGAATCCGGGCGGAGCTACTTCTGCAAACATTCTTATCACGCCATCATCAAGCATAAATTATGTCGTGAACGGTACAGATGGAAACGGTTGCTCAGTGAGTGATACGATGCATGTCACTGTGAACACATCTCCAATAGTAAGTATCCCGACAAGTTTTGTTTGTTCAGGTTTCAGCACAACGCTGGATGCCGGCAATGCGGGAAGTACTTACACCTGGTCAACAAGTGAAACTTCTCAAACCATTTCCGTCACTGATTCAGGAACATATTCTGTCTTAGTTACAACACCAACAGGTTGTTCGGTTCTTGGTCACGTGTATGTAGCATTGGCAGGATCATTTGTAAACAGCCCGACTATCACTTCCATTTGTGTTGGTCAATCAGCAACATTGAATGCAGGTAATCCCGGATGCACATATCTGTGGAGCACCGGTGAAACCACTCAAACAATTACTGTGAATGCTGCGGGATCATATCCTGTTATTGTAACCGATGGAAACGGATGTGCACTCTCTGTCACTTCCAATGTTACATTGAATCCGATTCCAACTGCAGCATTTTCTGCAGCAGCAGCATGTTTCGGAAACAGCAATAATTTTATCAATCAATCTTCCATCACATCACCGGGAATTATTCAAACCTACAACTGGGATTTTGGTGACGGTTTCAGTTCCTCGCAAAGCAATCCGGGTCACACGTATGCAACAACAGGAACACAGCAGGTCACACTAACCATTGTGTCAGCACGCGGATGCGTTGATTCAATTACACATCCTGTTGTGGTGAATACATTGCCGATCGCGGATTTCAGCAGTACAACAGTTTGCAAAAATCAATCAACATCGTACAATGATGTTTCATCAATCAGCAGTGGTTCCATTAATTCATGGAGTTGGAATTTCGGTGATGCTTCATCTTCTACTTCTCAAAATCCTTCGCATATGTATGCAGGTAATGGAAGTTTCAACACAACCCTGATTGTAACATCACAAGCAGGTTGCAGTGATACCATTTCAAAGAATGTAACTGTAAAAGGATTACCTGTTGCGGGGTTCAATGTTTCAAGTGTTTGTGCTGAAGCGATGACGACTGTCAACAATGCTTCCTTCTCAAACAACGGAACCATTACAGGGTATTCATGGGATTTTGGAAACGGAATCAACTCAAGTGCAATCAATCCCGGAATTGTTTACATGTCTTCAGGAGTCTACACCATTCAGCTGGCAATAACTTCCAGCATCGGATGCGTGGATACTGCACGTCAAAATATTACTGTATATCCTTTACCTGTCGCAGCATTTACAACCAGTCCGGTCTGTGAACAATCACCGGCAACGTTTACAAGTACATCTTCAATATCCGGCGGAGCGATCTCCTCTCTCTATTGGAACTTCGGTGACGGATCAAGTTCAGCTCTGTCGAATCCTTCACATGCATTTGTGACGAGCGGAACGTATAGCATCAACCTTATCGCCACGTCTGATCATGGCTGTATTGACACAAGTCAGAAAAACCTCGTCATTCATCCGTTGCCTTCAGTCAGCTTCAGCGCACAGGATGTATGTTTAAATTCACTTGTATCCTTCGTTGATGGTTCATCCATCAGCTCCGGAAATATTACATCTTGGTCGTGGGATTTCGGTGACAATACAACAGCCACTTCAAACTCTCCTGTTCATGCTTATGCAAGTCCGGGTACTTACAATGTTTCTCTTGTTGTTACTTCCGGCAAAGGATGTTCTGATTCATTCAATTCAAACATCAATATATTCCCTAATCCTGTTGCAGCATTTACAGGTGCGAATGTTTGTTATACCAACACTACTCAATTCTTCAATCAGTCCTATATTGCCGGAGGAAGTAATTTCACAAGTTCGTGGGATTTCAATGATGGCGGAACATCAGCGCTTGCAAATCCGACTCATACATTTACCACTCCCGGAACATACAACATTGTACTGACCGTAACTTCCGCTAACGGATGTTCAAACCATATCAGTCAATCCATCAGAGTGTATATAGGACCTACTACTTCGTTCCTTGCAAACAACGGTTGCCTTGGTACACAAACAACATTCGTTGATAATTCCAGTACTTCAGACGGAGATGTTTCAGCATGGAACTGGCAATTTGGTGATGGCTCAAGTTCTGCTTCAAGTTCACCTGCGCATGTGTATGTAAATCCGGGTAACTACAACGTGACGCTGGTAACCACTACAAATTACGGATGCTACAATACAGCGTCAAGGGCTGTACAGGTCTTCCCTACTCACATTCCGAACATCCGAAATAACAATGCCTGCATCGGAACACCGATTAATTTTTCTGACGCTACTGTAAATTCGCTCTCCGGAACACTTTCTTTTTCATGGAATTTTGGTGATGGAAACTCATCGATTGATTCTGCCATTTCAAGATTGTATCAATCGGCAGGAACATATCATGTGTCACTGACAACTACAAACAATTACAATTGCAGCTCAGTGGACGATGCAACGGTGGAAGTTTATCCGAAGCCGGATGTTGCGTTCAGAGTTGACAGTGTATGTTATCCTTCAACTTCGCAGTTTAATAATACAACAAGTATCCAGTCAGGATCAATCTATTCCTATCACTGGGATTTCGGTGACGGAAGCAGTGCAACTATTTCGAATCCGTCACATACTTATGCGGCTCCGGGAACTTATACATCAACGCTTACAAGTTTATCTGATCACGGTTGCGTAAACATTGATACGCAAATGGTGAGACTCAATCCTCATCCGACTCCGCATTTTGCAGCGTCACTGCAGGGTTGCAGTCCGCTTAGCGCCCGTCTTACAGACTCTTCATCAATAAGCGGAGGAGCAATTTCGGGATGGTTGTGGGACTTTGGAGATGGCGGTGTTTCAACTCAGCAAAATCCTGAATATGTATTTCACCAGTCAGGAACTTATTCCGTTACACTTACAGTTGTAAGTAACCAAGGTTGCCAGGCATCCTTTACGTTGCCGAATTCAATTACAGTTTTCCCCGGGCCGGATGCAGCATTCGTTGTTAACCCGACAATCATTGACATTATGAATCCGCTTGTGCAATTCATGAATCAATCGCAGGGATATACTTCCTATGCCTGGAATTTCAGTGACGGAACTTACATCAACGATGTGGTTTCACCATCACACGTTTTTGCTGATACGGGAAGCTATACTGCACGATTGGTTGTGATGAACAGCTATGGCTGCCGTGATACAGCGTTCCGTTTCTTCGAAATACTACCTCACTCGACATTGTTTGCTCCGAATTGTTTTACACCTAACAACGATGGAAAGAACGATTCCTTCAGACCGTATTTCACTGAGATGGATAAGATCCAGGTTTCCATTTTTAACCGTTGGGGAGAATTGCTTAAGAGCTGGGATGGTCTTGATGGATCGTGGGATGGATATTACAAAGGAAATGCTTGCCAGGAAGACGTTTATGTCTATAAGATAAAAGGTCTGGGCTTAGATGGAAAAGATTATGAATGGACGGGGCATGTGAGCATCGTTCATTAAAGATAGTGCGTTTGGTTTCGTGGTGTGTGTGAAAAGCCCTCGGTGCTCCAAGTACCGGGGGTTTTTCTATTTGTGCGTTGGTAATTTCATTTATGTAATTTTCTTTAACTATTTAAATTCAACCGATTAATTAATACTATCGAAACTTCCATCCCGGAGGATAAACTGTTCTTGTGTACTTTCTTGTCTTGACTCTTGCTCTCAGGTAAGCAAAGGGATGCGGTGATCCTATTGCAGCCCGAATCGTTTTAAAATCTATCAGCAGTCTTAGTTGATGATCATTCCTCGGACTAAAGCCCGAATAAAACCCATTGTTCATAGTTGTTTTTTTGTTTTGATCTGTGAACAAATCTATGTGATCAGGCATCCTGCTTCAATAAAATTTGGCAGTGAAAATCATGGTCAAGGTGAAAGCAGAATAAATGAGGGTGAATCAAAAAATTTACGCTGAAAGGAAGAATTCCCTATAAATAGAAATGGATGACAACAGGGCTCAAAATTAAAAAGTCCCCATTCCTGGGGACTTTTCACTCTCACTGTTAAGCAAGAGTCACTATACTATTCACCTAAACAAAACCAGAAAAAATCTTAGAGGCAGGTGTAAGGTAACGGTTGATAAAAAGTTCAAGTTGGAAACACGACACTTGCGACCAACCGCTACCAAAAAATTCCGGAGTTTGTTGTAGAGGGATAGGGGGATTCAGGGACTCGGAAATTTATTCCTGCACTTTCTTAAGTAAAATTCTCAAAGAGAAATTTACTCTTGATTATATAAAGAACTTGTTGATGGATCAAATGTATTTTAAAAGAGATTCACTGATTCGGGATTTTTGTCAACGGAATGAAGAGTATGGTAAATGATCATATTCCAAAGGTGAAAAAAATGTTAAAATTCTCTTCAGGCGATATTCTTCCTTTTCAACCTCGGTTTAGTTAAGTAGATTCGTACCTCAAAAAAATTTCAGATGAAAAAAACTACTCTTTGTTTTTCAATTTTCTCATTGGCAACCTTGCATGTCGTTGCACAAAAATATCCTGTCACCAGAAAGGTTGACCAGGTTGATAATTATTTCGGAACAAAAGTATCAGATCCGTATCGCTGGCTTGAAGACGATAAATCAAAAGAGACTGCGGAATGGGTAAAGGAAGAAAACAATGTTACCAATGACTATCTCTCGAAAATTCCGTTTCGCTACAGAGTAAAAGAACGGATGACTCAACTTTGGAATTTCCCTAAATCATCAACACCTTTTAAAGGAGGAAAAAATTATTTCGTTTTTTCCAACGATGGTCTTCAAAACCAGTTTGTGCTGAATATCATCCGCGACCTTAAAAACAAACCCGTTCCATTCCTTGATCCTAACACCCTTTCAAAGGACGGAACTGTAAACATTTCCGGACAGTCAGTTTCCAACGATGGAAAATTCCTCGCTTACTCCGTTGCAAAAGCAGGAAGCGACTGGAATGATATTTACGTCATGAATACGGAGACCGAAAAAAAATTGGAAGATAAAATTGAATGGGTAAAATTTTCCGGTATCTCGTGGCAAGGAAACGGATTTTACTATTCACGTTACGATGCACCTGATTCCTCGAGTGTGCTGAAAGGAAAAAATGAATACCAAAAGATTTATTACCATACTGTCGGAACTCCGCAAAGCAAAGATCTTCTTGTGTATGAAGATAAGAATCATCCGTTGAGAAATTTCGGAGCAGGAGTTACGGACGATGAAGATTACCTTGTTATCACTGCAGGAGAATCAACTCATGGAAACGAAGTTTTTGTGAAGCCTTTAAAAAAAGGAGCCGCTAAAATGGTTCACCTTGTAAAGGATTTTGAAAATGAAAACCAGGTAATCGGTAATGACAGCAACTTTGTTTACATGGTCACTTCAAAAAATGCTCCGAAGTATCGTCTTGTTTTGATTGATGTAAACAAACCTGAAGCAGAGTGGAAAACGATCATTCCTGAAAAAGACGAAGTGTTGCAACAAGCTTCTATCAGCGGGAACAAGATCATTACAAAATACATGAAGGATGCAAGCAGTCGCTTAAAAGTGTTTTCAAAGCAAGGCGCATTTCTGTACGACATTCCGTTGGCAACACTTGGAACCGTGGATGAACTATCTGTGTCAAAAGATGATAACCTGATTTTTTATTCCCTGACAACATTCACTGCTCCTACTTCGGTTTATCAATTTGATCTCAATACAAAAAAACAAACCGTCTTCTTTCAGCCGAGGATGAATTTCGAAAGTGCTGACTTTGAAACGGAGCAGGTGTTTTATACAAGCAAAGACGGAACAAAAGTTCCTATGTTTATTGTTCACAAAAAAGGAATGAAGATAGATGGAAACAATCCGACCTTGCTTTTCGGTTATGGAGGTTTTAACGTGAGTAAAACTCCTGAGTTTAAAATTGAACGGTTGGTGTTTCTTGAGAACGGTGGCATGTTTGTGATGCCAAGTCTGCGCGGTGGCGGTGAATATGGTGAAGCATGGCATGAAGCAGGAACCAAACTTCAGAAACAAAATGTGTTTGACGATTTTATTGGAGCAGCGGAATATTTAATCAATAATAAATACACCAGTCCGGAAAAACTTTCGATCGGAGGACGTTCGAATGGTGGTTTGCTTGTAGGAGCAGTAATGACCCAGCGACCTGATCTTTTCAAAGTTGCAATTCCGACTGTTGGTGTGATGGACATGTTGCGTTACCACACATTCACCATTGGCTGGGCCTGGAAAGGCGATTACGGTTCAAGTGAAGACGAGGCTGATTTCAGAAACCTGCTCTCCTACTCTCCTTTGCATAACATCAAAGAAGGAAAAAAATATCCTGCAACGCTTGTTACCACAGGCGATCATGATGACCGTGTAGTTCCGGCTCATTCATTTAAATTTATTGCAACACTCCAGGAAAAATACAAAGGAGAGAATCCTGTTTTAATTCGTGTGGACATCAATGCAGGACATGCCTCAGCTACAGTGCTTGGATCAAGCAAACCTGTTGCAAAACAAATTGAAGAACAGACAGACATCTTTTCATTCATTATGTATAATTTGGGAATGAGTGCGAAATAATTTTAGTCCTCATTACGAGGTTATCCCGGAAGGATCTTTGTAAAAAGAAGAATGGGAATTAAACAATTTCCACGAGGCCATTAATTGCCACTAGCCATTTATCAAATGGATTCCTCCTGAATGACAACCAAAGCTAGTAAGGCAATAGGATTGTAAACTCACTGAATTCATTTTCCTTACTGTCAACGTTGATGTCTCCTCCATGAGCTTTGATGATATCGTTGCTGATACTTAAACCAAGACCAGTGTTTCCAAAGCCTGTAGGCTTGGTTGTAAAAAAAGGATTGAATATTTTATCACGAATGCTGTCAGCGATTCCACATCCATTATCCCTGAAATGAATTTCAAGTTTATTGTCATTTACGAGTGTAGTAATCTCCACCCTACCGTTAGGTTTATCTTTTACAGCATCCAATGCATTGTTGCTGATGTTCAGTAACACTCTGCTGATCTCGCGTGGAATCACATTGACCTTTGGAATATTTACTCCATACGATTTTACAATGTCAATGTTCAGATCACTTCGCGTTGATTTTAAATTTTGATAGGCAAGATCAATACACTGATCACATAAAGTGTTGATGTTCGCTAGTTGCTTCTCCCCTTTTCCCGAACGCGTATGCTCCAGCATTCCTTTTACAATGGAAACTGCGCGTTTGCTGTGATGAATTATTTTTTCAAGGTTTGATTTTAAATCCACACCGATTTCTTTTCGATCTTCTTCCGAAGTCGTCTCGAGAATCTCAGTGACGAGATCTTCAGAGAGCACAGAAAAATTCGTAACAAAATTCAGAGGATTTTGAATCTCATGAGCAATGCCGGCTGTAAGCTGACCAAGTGATGCAAGCTTTTCACTTTGCACCAATTGTTGTTGCGACTTCTTTAAATTCACCATCGCCAATTCAAGCTCCTCGTTTTTATGCGCAAGTTCATTCGTTCGGATTTCTACAAGTTGTGTCAGTTTCTCTTCTCTGCTCCGGTATTCACTGATGAGTGTATCATTTTGATTTCGCAGACGGTTATTCAACGCAGCGATGATATCCTTCGTCATTTCAGGAAATGCCTTCAGTACATCATAGAAATCATTTCTGTCAATCGATCCCAATACAGATGGTTCCAAAGTACTCACCGACATTGAACGCGGCTCGCTGTCAAGCAAAGAGAGCTCACCGAAAAATTGTCCTTGTTTTAACTCCGCCAATTTATGTTCTCCGTCATGCACCTTCAATCTCCCGGAAAAAATCAGGAACATCGTTTGTCCAACGTCACCTTTTCGGATGACGGTTTCATCAGCAGAAAAGGAGTTCATTACAGTCTTATCAGCCAACTGTCCACGAATGGAGCTGTCGGCTTTCGCAAACAAAGAAACCTTGCCGAGAAAATCAATCAGCGCTCCTTTATCAGGATAATCTCCCATTTTTCAGATGCATTTAATGACACCGTAAATGTATTGGTTTGAACCAGTATTGGAAATACTATTTCGAAATTAAGAGCTCTTTTTTACAAAACTATTTTAAAATATTTTATTACTTTAGCCATACAATTTAGCGTATGCAATATTCTCAGGCCGAAAAATACGTCAGCGAGTTTTTACAGTCCAGACTCTCTCCTTCGCTTTACTACCACGACTTCCATCATACCATGGACGTATTGAATGCGTCCGTTGAACTTGCGAAAGAAGAAAATGTAAACAACGACAATGAACTGACATTGTTGAAAACAGCAGCATTGTTTCACGACACCGGCTATGTGAATACACGTCAAAATCATGAGGAAGCAAGTTGTGCTATTGCAAAGGAAGCATTGCCTCGTTTCGGTTATACGGAAGATCAGATCAACATCATCTGCAAAATGATTATGTTCACCAAGCTTCCGTCAAATCCACAGACACCCCTTGAAAAAATACTGTGCGATGCCGATCTTGATTACCTCGGCAGGGATGACTTTGAAAAAACAGGAAGGAAACTTTTCAGGGAACTTAATGACGCGGGAAAAATAAAAAACGAACAGGAATGGAATGAAGTTCAAATTAAATTCCTTGAATCACATCATTACCTCACACGCTCTGCGATTGAAAAAAGAACAAAGAAAAAAGAACAACATTTGGCTAAACTGAAAAAAGCCAACGCAACGGGTGTGTATTAATATTTTTTTTCATAGTCAACAATTAATTTTTGACAGAAAGATTTACACAGCTTTTTCTATCCCGATAAGCTTCGCGATCGGGATTTCGAAAATTTTATTCTCACAAACTCTTCTCAACAAAGTACATATCAATCTCTCCCTTATTTTTCGCTTTTACTTTGCCACGGTGTGTGCATTCAAATTTATCCTTGACGAGTTCATACGTAGTTCCGCTGATATTTACTTTCCCGATTTCTCCTGACGACTCCATTCTAGATGCAGTGTTAACTGTATCTCCCCAGATGTCGTAAGCGAATTTCTTAATCCCGACAATTCCTGCAACTACAGGTCCGGTATGAATTCCGAGACGTAATTCAAAAAACGGTTGTCCTTTCTGCTCTCTTTCTTTTTTATTTTTTGCAATAAAATCCTGAAACTCCAATCCTGCCCTGATGACATCATCAGGGTGTGTTGAATTTGTAACCGGTAATCCTCCTGCACACATATAAGCATCTCCGATGGTTTTAATTTTCTCAATGCCATACTTTGTAATGATCTTATCGAATTCACTGTAGCAATAATTGATTTCATGAACAAGCTCTTCAGCGGATAACAGTTCCGATGCCTGGGTGAAGTTTTTAAAATCAGTGAACATCACTGTTACGAGATCGAAACTCTTTGCCTTTGCAGTTCCGGTAGCTTTCAACTCTTCCGCAGTTTCTTCGGGAAGAATGTTCAGCAACAATTCATCACTCCGTTTTTTCTCCTTCGTGATTCTTTTCTTCTGGAAAAATACAAGAACAAGAAACAGCATCACGACCGTCAATCCACCGAATGTTATGTTCTTAATGACACGTTGCTTTTTCAAATCGAGTTCTTTCAGATCGAGCTGAGCTTGTTTCTTAGACAAGTCGTAAGCAAACTGGAGGGTTCCGAGTTTTTTACTTGAAGTAATACTGTCCAGTTTATCCTTCGTATCAATCAGAGAGATCGCAGCATAGTATGCTTTTCGAAAATCTCCGAGCATGGCATAACTCTTATGAAGTCCGTCATACGAGTCCTTCAACTCCCTGTTTGCTCCCGTTTCTTTTGCAATACTTTCTGCCTGGAGAAATTTTTCAAGAGCAATTTTTGTGTCACCTTTAGCATAGTGTGTTTGCGCCAATCCAACCAGTGAAACAGCCATATCATATTTAGCATCCAATTTTTTTGCAAGTTCAAATGCACGCGTCTGGTATTGAATCGCCTTGTCGAATTCCTTAATCTTCATATACGCTGCTCCCATATCATTCAAGGAGTACGTAAGGTTTTCAGAATTCGCACTGTAAGCCTTAATTGATTTGTCAAAATAGATTAAGGCTGAATCAATATCTCTTTTTCTCAAAAGTTCGGTGGTGTCGATATCATATTTTTTGAGGTAAACTTCTCCAAGGTTAACTGTAGTTGCTCCTACGAGATCCTCCTTGTTTTTTGCCTTACCTCCTGTCAAAGCCATGCTCAACGGATAAGCCATCCAGAGATTCTGCAGTGCTTTATCGTAGTTGGATTCTTTATTCATGTAAACAGCCCCGATATTATTCAACATCGTAATTATCCTGGAAGAATCACTGATAGCTTCAGCCATTTTCAGTGACTTGAAGTACCATTCCGTTGCTTTCACATCATCACCCTGATTGAAATATATGTTTCCCATGTTACTGTACATGCTGGCAAGCCCTACTTTATCACCGATGGAATCAAACATAGCCAATGATCGTTCATAATATTGAACAGTTCCGAGAAAATCACCCTGGTTGAAACGACCGAGCCCTGAATATTTCCACGCCTGAGCCAGGCCCCTGCGGTAACCTAATTTTTCAGAAAGCTCAATTGCCTTGTCAGCATAAATGATTGATGTATCAGGATCATATACATATAACTTACTTAACTCAATCAATGTATTTACTTTGAGTGAGTCTTCTTTTGCCTTTGAAAGTAGTGCTTTCAGGCTGTCAATTTCTTTATTCTCCTGGGCAACACCAAGCCGAGAGGAGAAAATTAAAAGTAACAGAAAAAATATTTTATTTCTTTTCATATAGAAGTCTGAGCTCACAACGGATTCAAAGTAACAGTTTTTTATTTAAAAGGAAAAAGACAACTGTAAATGGTCAAAATTAAAAAGCCGTCCTTAAAATTTCGGACGGCTTTTCAACTGGTTAATCAACGTGTTTAAAGTTGATAGATGCTGTTATTTCTGAACGGTAATTCGCAGCATTTTTACTTCTTCGCCTTCTCTTTCAACAACAAGGAAGTAGAGTCCGTTGGAAACACCACCCAGGTCAAGTTCTGTCAAATTGTTTCCTTCTACTGCAGTGATCTTCGTATTGGTCATCACATTTCCTAAAAGGTCAACAACCTTGATGAGACATTTTTGCTTTTCAACTGCAGCAAACAGTACGCTCAATTTTCCGGAAGTCGGATTCGGATACGCTTTCAATTCTGAAACGACTGACACTTCTTCTTCTTCGTAGATGAGACGACAACCGCTGGTAACAGTAATTGTAAGAGTACTTGCAGCAGAAGAACCGCATGCATTGTTTGCCTGCACAGCAAGTACAACGGATGACGAAGTAGACGTAGAGAATTTTACAGTGACTGATGATCCGGAAGCTGATCCGACAATCTGTGCACCATTTGTAATTGTCCATGTATAAGACGAGACTCCCGAAACCGGGGTAATAGAATAAACCACGTTTGTTTTACTCTTACAAACTGTTGTCGGACCGGTGATTGCTCCAGGTCGATCGAACAATGCAGAAACAGAGAGCAACGAAGCAGCGCTGGATCCGCAAGCATTGTTGGCTTTCACACTGATGTTTCCTGTTCCAGTAAAGCTGTTTCCATATGTAACTTTTATGGAAGTTCCGTTGTCTTGCGTAATCGTGGCTCCGATTGGAACTGTCCAGGTGTAGGAAGTCGCTCCAGGCACAGCAGTAATGGAATAAACAAGATTACTCTTCTTACATCCATTGGAAGTCAGACCTGTAATTGGACCCGGAGGAAGTGGCGTAGACCTGACATCAAAGGTTGCTGAAGGGCTTGGTCCACATGGAGTATTCGCATATACTGTAATAGTTCCTGAAACAAATCCGGTAGGGAATTTAATCGATACTTCGTATTCACCGTTTGGATCTGTTCCGATTACAGTAAGCGGATTACCCGTATGACCTTTCTTATCACTGATCACACATCCAGTTGGTGCAGACCATGTGTAAGAAGTTGCACCCAGGTTACCGGTAATTTCAAAATCGTAGAAGGTACTTCCACCACACACACCGGTACTTTGATTATCACCTCCTACTGCAGAACTCCATACCGGTGCTGTCGTAATTGCACCATAAACATTTTTCGAAACAGCAGCACTGCTTCCAATACAATTTGTCGATTTTACAGAAACCGTTCCGCTGCTAAATCCGGCTGCTGCGCTAACAACGATAGAAGTTGTTCCCTGTCCCGATGAAATTGATAATCCGGTTCCACTAACAGCCCATGTATAACTTGTTGCGTTTGCAACTGCAGCGATAGAGTATGTTCCGGTTGCAGGAGCACATAAATTTTCTGGTCCTGTGATTGCTCCTGGAACGGCCGGAACAGCAGTAAAGCGGATTAAAGTCTTCGAAGAAGTTGAACTTGATCCGCAGAGATTGTTTGCTGTCACCTTAATCATTCCGCCACTGTATAAACTACCAAAATTAACAGTGATTGAATTAGTCGTTGAGGAACCTGTGACATTAGAAGGTAACGTCCACGTATATGAAGTTGCTCCTGAAACAGAGGCTACTGAATATACTACGGAAGTCTGACCAGAGCAGGCACCATCAGGACCGCTGATTGCACCAGGAGTTGCAGGCGCTGATCCCGTACGAGCCAATGTTGCTGAAACATTTCCTTTACAGTTTTTAGAATCTGTGATAGTTACTGTATAAGAAGCCGGAGCAAGTCCACTCAGGTTCTTCGTTGTTTGTCCTGCCGACCACACATAAGTATAATTCGGTGTTCCTCCGGAAGGAGTAAGTACAATCGCACCATTGTTTCCTGAACAATCAGGTTGGGTAAGCACCGTTGTTCCGGAAACTGCAGCAGGTACAATGATCGTTGCTGATGCAGTTGCAACACAATTATTCGTATCAGTTACCTGGTAATTGTAAGTTCCTGCAGTCAGGTTGGTGGTAGCAGTATTCGTAAATCGGTATGGAGCCGTTCCACCGGTTCTTACTAACGTTACACTTCCCGTTTGGCCATTACACAACGGCTGTGTTGGCGTAGCTGTCAGCGTCAACAACGCGGGAGCAGCATTGATCGTTGCAGATGCAGTCGCTACACAATCATTGGTATCAGTCACCTGGTAATTGTAAGTGTTTGCTGATAAGTTGGTAGTTGGTGTATTGGTAAATCGATATGGAGCCGTTCCACCGGTTCTTAACAACGCAACACTGCCTTTATCACCGAAACATTTCGGCTGAGTAGGTGTAGCCGTCAATGTTAACAATGCAGGAGCAGCATTGATGATTGCTGATGCAGTCGCTACACAATTATTGGTATCAGTTACCTGGTAATTGTAAGTTCCTGCAGTCAGGTTGGTGGTAGCAGTATTCGTAAATCGGTATGGAGCCGTTCCACCTGTTCTTACTAACGCAACACTTCCCTTGTCTCCGTAACATTTAGGTTGCGAAGGTGTAGCAGTCAATGTTAACAATGTAGGAGCAGAATTGATGGTTGCAGTTGCAGTCGCTACACAATCATTGGTATCAGTTACCTGGTAATTGTAAGTGTTCGCTGATAAGTTAGTAGTCGGTGTATTGCTGAAACGATATGGTGTAGTTCCGCCGGTTCTCAGTAATGCAACACTTCCTTTATCACCGAAACATTTAGGCTGAGTAGGTGTAGCACTCAATGTAAGCAATGCAGGAGCAGCGTTGATGGTTGCTGAACCAGTTGCTTTACAACCATTCACATCCATTACCAAATAAGAATAAGTTCCCGGTGAAAGATTCGAATCGATCACAGCGGAATTATATGGACCCGGTAAAAGGTTGGTCGCTGGAGTTACTTCAATTGTATATGGCGCTTTTCCACCTGAAGGAGTCAGCGTAACTCGTCCTTTATCACCGAAACATTTAGGTTGAGAAATTGAAGTGGTCAATTGTAACATTCCCGGAGGAGGATCGATCGTTGCTGATGCGTACACTTTGCAACCATTTCCGTCACTCACAAAATAATTATAGGTTGATGCGGAAAGGTTTGTTGTATCATCCCCACCATATGAATAAGGACTTGCACCGCCTTGAGCCAGCAACGACACGGTTCCCATATCACCAAAACATTTTGGTTGATTGGCTGTAGCGTTAAATGTAAGCAGTGCCGGTATGTTGAGTGAACCACTCACATAGTCAAACACATAATTCGGCGGTGCAAACAGCGCTGCTCCGCCGGGCTTAATCTCATAAATACCTGCAGGAGGAGTTCCGATCACAGAATCACCATCAGCATCAAGAATTGCAAAACCCGGAGGAATTGAATCAACGGTGCTTAACGAATCATCATATTTGTATCCCGTGATAGTGGATGTAAATGTCGGCAAAGCCGCACATGCAGGATGTTTATCATCTGCTTTCACTGTAAGTGTTGCAGGTAAAATTGTAAGTGTTCCCAGTCCGTATGATATTTCTACATTCTCTGAGAAGAGAGCTCCAGGTACAATCACCCAGCTTCCTACGGTTGTTCCGGTCACCATGTTAATGGACTTTAATTCAGACAACGAATCATCAGCCGGTGCATTTACATCATCTTCATCAATGATGACAACCAATTCAGCATTACTGGAATCGTTGACCGTTGTGCTGTTGAGTGTTGCAAAACCACTTGATACAATGCGTCCACTTGACACGATGCGACCGTTCACCATTCCTGATCCACTGCTAACAACTCGTCCGTTCAGCAAAGCGCGTGAATGAGAATCAGGTCTTGGACTTTCTAGGCCGGAGGAATCAGGATTATCGAGGTAGTTGAAAACTGACTGCGGAGCTATGTCAACAATAATCGTTGTATCAATTACCGTGACACCACTCGATACAATCCTTCCGCTACTAACAATTCTTCCGCTACTCACGATCCGTCCGCTTGCGATCATACCAAAATTAACAAGCTGCGAACTGCTCACGATTCTTCCGCTTGATACAATTCTTCCATCCACAAATGCCAAAACATTTGTCATGGTCGACTGGTGTTCTGTTTCGAGCAGATTTACTAGCACACCTCTGTCCGCAGAATCTACGTACGTTGTATCAAAACTATAATCGAAATGGAAATCGGTAATTTTATCTCCATAAGTAAGCGTTGTATCGCGCGGACTAACTACCAACGGAAGTTTTATAACGGTTAACCGGCCGTCATCAAATGTATATTCGTAGTTAGCAAGTAAGACTGCATCTGCAGAGTCAAACGGATTAAGTGCATCCATGGAAGGCCGGATGAAATAAAATCCTACGTTGCTTGTGCTGGTAGCATTCGTCTCATAACGTATTGTATCAAGTCCAATATCGTGTGCCGTTAAACCAGCAGTTGCCAGTGAAACTCCGTCCACAAGAATGGTTGAAGTGAAATCCGGAACTTTCTCTCCGAATTTTTTCGTTTTGTTTTCTGCGGTGATGGTCACCTTTCTGATCACATGATCGAAGAAATGTAACGTATCAGAGTTTCCACCATCCGTATGACCATTTACCATTGGAGGATTGTTTACCCACAACGGAGGATTTCCAAAGAACGGAGGAATAATTGTTGACACATGATATGGATCCACATAAGTAGTCGGCATTGGAACTCCGTTAAACCAGATCACTGATGATGTATCGAGGTAAGATCCAACCACTACAACAGCAAATGAATCCGTCACAGGACTGATCAGAGAATCTTCCGTAACTAATTCTGTGATGATCGGTTGCGGATTTAAAAATGTTCTCAGTGCTTTATCGGCTTGAATGAATCCATGACCTGAAGTAAAGTCAAATCCTGAATCGAGCATGTTAATAGCGGTGCGTTGTAGAATAGATCGTACGCTGTCGGGAATTAAATCATCACCATAATATTTCTTTCTTCCTTCAACAAGTAATGCGGCTACTGCAGCAGCATGAGGAGCAGCAGCAGATGTTCCGAAGAAATTCGGAACAGAATCTCCTTCAACATCGAACGAATGGAAATTCACCGAAGTGTTTATTCCGTCCGGTGCACAGAAGTCTGGTTTCTGCCTGATACCATCGTGCGTAGTAACTCCACCTGTTGATGAATACGGTTCTATGACGGGAACGCTCGAATCAAACAACGGAGTTTTCTTATAACGCACCGCTCCCACTGCCATTGCACCATCAGCGTTAGCTTGTCCCACAATTGTTGATGAGTTTGCAGGCGTTCCATATTCATTGATCGTAATATCTCCACGGAAGACAATGTACTTAAACCTGACATTGTCAGATCCCGATGCTCTTACAACCATGATGTTTGTATTCACCGGCACACTCCCCAACACAACAAATGGCAAAACTTCAAACGGATCTCCACCGCTATTCTTCCTGTTAAATCCGAATAATTTATTACCGGTCGTATCAGTTAGGTAAATATCCAAATCATTTTTAGCTCCGGGAACCTGTCCGAGAGAATAGATCGAATCATCCCATTGCAACACGACAGTATAATTACCCGGAGCAAATGTTACACTCTGATAAATATCATCACCGCCATTAAAGCTGTGAGCTGTTCCTGCCGGAATGGTAGATGGAGGAGCATGCGGAGTGAATATACCTTCATACGATTTAGACGCGAAATTTCCCGCAGCGGAGAAATAAGATACTCCCTGTCCCTTCACCTTGTTAACAGCCTTTGCAACGACTCCGTCCTGGAAGAATGGCTCAGTGATGTATGTGACATCATCGACGATGACAGAACAGGAATCCGACTGAAGTTCTTTTATTCCTTCAGCAAAATCTCCTGCACTTACAAAGCCCGTTCTGAATTCAAGTTTTGCTTTCGGTGCAACGTCATGAACAATTTGCAGCATGGGTGTTCCTTCATCTGATCTTCTTCCATATGGATATTCAAGTTTAACCGGAAC
>JAYTXY010000119.1:0-5649 GCA_043742705.1 Bacteroidota bacterium | reverse complement strand
TTGATGATCCTAGTATCAGCGATTACGAGTTTGACGTAATGATGGAAGAACTCATCAAGCTCGAAAAAGAATTTCCATTGCTTGCATTGTGAGATTCGCCGACACAGCGTGTAGGAGGAGCAATTACTAAGAATTTTAAAAGTGTAAAGCATACATATCCGATGATGTCGCTCGGAAATACGTATTCGGAAGCAGAGCTTCGGGAGTTTGATGAACGTGTTCGAAAAGCAATCGGAGATAATTATGAATATGTCTGCGAATTAAAATTTGACGGACTCTCAATTGGACTTACTTACAAAGACGGAAGGTTGCTTCGCGCTGTAACGCGCGGTGATGGCGTTCAGGGAGATGATGTGACAACGAACGTGAAAACGATCCGAAGCATTCCTCTCAAGTTGCAAAAAGGAAATTATCCTCCGGAATTTGAAATCCGCGGAGAGATTTTTATGCCGTTGAAGTCCTTCGGCAAAATAAATAAGGAGATTGCTACGCAGATGACGGAGGATGGCTATGACGAGGAAGAGATTGCAGATAGATTGTTGAAGAACCCTCGTAACGCAGCTTCCGGAACCATCAAGATGCAGGATTCATCTGTGGTTGCAAAACGAAACTTAGATTGCTTCTTATATTTTTTACTTGGAGAAAATCTTCCTTTCAAAACTCATTTTGAATCACTGAAGAGAGCGAAAGACTGGGGATTTAAAACCAGCGAACACTCAAAACTTTGTAAGTCGATTGATGAAGTGATGAAATTCTTGCATCAATGGGATAAAGCACGTCATGATCTTCCGTATGAAACGGATGGAGTAGTCATCAAAATAAATTCGTTCGCGCAGCAACGCGATCTTGGTTTTACCGCGAAGTCTCCGCGTTGGGCAATTGCATACAAATTCAAAGCGGAAAGTGTTTCAACAAAATTACTTTCTATTTCTTACCAGGTCGGACGAACGGGAGCGATTACACCTGTAGCGAACCTTTATCCTGTTCAACTTGCGGGAACAACTGTAAAGCGAGCAACACTTCACAACGCTGACCAGATTGAGAAACTTGATCTGCGAATTGGTGATAAAGTGTTTGTGGAAAAAGGAGGAGAAATTATTCCGAAGATTACTGCTGTTGATCTTAAACAACGTGATAAAAATTCAAAGCCTGTTCAGTACATTTCAAAATGTCCGGAATGCGGAACAACTTTAATTCGCAAAGAAGGTGAAGCGTCACATTATTGTCCGAATGAATTGGGTTGTCCGCCACAAATAAAAGGACGCATTCAGCATTTTATCAGCCGCAGAGCCATGGACATCGACAGTTTGGGCGAAGGTAAAGTTGAAATTCTGTATGACAATGATCTGATTAAAACGCCTGCGGATTTGTATCATCTTAAATATGATCAGTTGCTCGGACTTATAAAAGTAATTGATGGTGAGGAAGGAGAGAAGCCGAAGAAAATTTCTTTGCAGGATAAGTCAGTGCGAAAAATTCTTGATGGAATCGAAGCATCGAAGCAAGTTCAGTTTGAGCGCGTGTTGTATGCGATCGGAATTCGTTATGTCGGTGAAACAGTAGCAAAGAAACTAGCGCTGCACTTTAAGACGATCGACAACATCATGCAGGCATCGGAAGAAGAACTGATCCGGGCGGAAGAAATAGGAGAGAAGATCGCCCAAAGTGTGAAGGAATTTTTCAAAGAACCGAGAAATAAAAAAGTAGTGGAGGGATTACGCAAGTCAGGTTTACACCTAAAAGTCTCTGCTTCTTCCATGCCGAAGAAACTGAGTAGCAAGTTGGAAGGATTATCATTTGTGGTATCGGGAGTTTTCTCTAATTTTAGCCGGGATGAAATCAAGCAGCTCATCGAACAACACGGAGGAAAAAATCAAGGTGGTGTTTCCGCCAAGACAACTTACCTGCTCGCTGGTGACGAAGCCGGACCAAGTAAACTGGACAAAGCGAAAAAGCTGAATGTGAAAGTGATGGAGGAGAAGGAGTTTATTAAATTAATTAGTTGATCTGCTAAATACGAATTGAACGAAATACGAATAGAGGTAAGTCCTTCAAATGGTTTGCTTGTTTATTTTTTCTGACCTGAAATAATATTTTATGTTAAAAGTAAAAGTTAAAAAGGATGATTTAATTTATCCGGAATTAAGTTATAGAATTGTGGGTTGTGCTTTCGAAGTGTTCAGGCAAATTGGGAGCGGACATCTTGAAAAGCATTACCAGCGGGCGTTGAAGATTATTCTTGATAAACATGGATTGCCGAATCGGGAACAGGTATGTCATGAAATAAAATTGGAAGAAAAATTAATAGGAAAGGTATATTTGGATTTTGTGGTTGATGAAAAAATAGTTGTTGAGATAAAAAAAAGTGACAAATTTTCAGAAAAGAATATTAATCAAATCTTCAACTATCTGAAAGCTTCAGAATTAAAGTTAGGGCTGCTCATAAATTTTGGCAGAGAAGAAGTAAAAGTTAAACGTATAGTTAATATCAAATAACCGTTTCGTATTTCGTTCAATTCGTATTTCGTAGATTAAATCAGTATTAAAATATCAATGAACATAACCGGTAACATAAGAAACACACTCGCCAACTTCCGCTTCAGGCAGGATCAGCAGAAGGTGAAACATAAGCGCGAGGTAGTCGGTTTTGATGAAGCAAAAAAAATCGGATTGTTGTACGATGCTACAGATCAATACAACTTCGACATCGTAAAGCAATACGTGAAAGTTGTTCGCAGCCAGCAGAAGGAAATTCTCGCGCTTGGATACGTGGATAAAAAACAATTGCCTCAGAATCAGTTTGCGCAGTACGGACTCGATTTCTTCACACGAAAAAATCTGAACTGGCAGATGATTCCCAATAACCCGATCGTTACGAATTTCATCCAGGAAAAATTTGATATCCTCGTCAACCTCACGAATAACAAGTGTTTTCCGTTGCGTTACATTGCTGCTGTTTCTCACGCTCGATTTAGAGTCGGAAGGTTTGATAAAAAAAACGTGAGTTGTTACGACATGATGATCCAGATAAAAGGCGAACCCGGAATAAAAGTTTTAATTGAAGAAGTGGAGAATTATCTCCGTCAAATAAAAACCAAACATGCCCAGTAAAGCGCTGAAGGGAACAGGTGTTGCGCTTGTCACTCCTTTCCACAAAGACGGAAACATTGATTTCAAAAGTTTCAAAAAGCTAGTTGACCGTTGCATTGACCAAAAGGTGGACTACCTTGTTCCGCTTGGGACAACGGGAGAATCCGCAACGCTTACGCGTGATGAACAACGTGCTGTTCTTGATTTCGTATCGGAAGTAACCGACAAGCGTGTTCCGATTGTTCTTGGTTTGGGGGGTAACAACACACGCGAAATTGTGAACCTCATGGAAGATTGTGACTTCGACCAGGTGGATGCCATCCTTTCTGTAAGTCCATATTACAACCGTCCTTCGCAACGCGGAATTTTTCAGCATTACAAATCCATTGCGAATGCATGTCCTGTTCCATTAATCCTTTACAATGTTCCTGCACGGACAGGAAGTAACATTGATGCGGAAACTACCTTGGAACTTGCGCACGAAATCAAAAACATCATTGGAATAAAAGAAGCTTCAGGAAATTTGGAAAAGGTGATGAAAATCATCAAAGGAAAGCCGAAAGATTTTCTCGTCATCTCCGGTGACGATGCTCTTACACTTCCGATTCTTGCCTGCGGTGGTGATGGTGTAATTTCCGTAATTGCCAATGCGTATCCGAAAGATTTTTCAGAAATGGTTCGCTCAGCATTGGAAGGTAACTTCGACAAAGCACGAAAGTTGAATTACAAACTCATCGATATCGTCCACGCTATTTTTGTAGATGGAAATCCTTCCGGCGTGAAAGGATTGTTAAGTACGATGAACATCTGCTCAGAACACGTTCGCCTTCCGCTTGTCAGTGTAAGCAAATCTGCGTTGAATAAGTTTGAGGCGATGGTGAAGGGGTGACTACTTTATACTGTTAAGTTTTCTGACCTGACAGGTGCAAAATAAAATGCGTCAGGTAAAATACCTGACGCCACAACAACTTTGAAGCGATGGAGAAGGGATGAAAATTTATTACAATAGTTGCAGGTCAGGTAAAATATGTTGCGCCACATAAAAACGTTGAAGTCTCTTTGTGGACTTTGTGAAATCCTTCGCGTTCTTTGTGTTTAAATTTTTAACACAACGGTCGCAGAGAAAAAAGCACCAAGAGCGCAAAGGCCAAACTGAGACATTGTCAAATCTTGATTAATCAATAATAAAAAACATCACTGAACTTCGTCTCGTTTTCTTTTTCGTCAGTAACAGTGATGTCAATTTTGTGTTTTTGGTTTTGAGTGTAAGAAGAAAGATCTCCTGAAATCATTCCATCGTTTTTGTTGTATTCCATCAGCAACCATTTTCCATCTACCATGGCTGTATAACTTTTTACTCCTGATAAATTATCATGAAGTGTAAACTGAACGGTAGCTCCACGTGTGCTATTTAAATCTCCCGGATAATATTCTTTTTTAATGGTTGGAGGAACTGTATCGATTGCTAAAGTAAAATCTCCGAAGTGCCTTACGTTTTCAGAGAGAAAGCCGTTGCTCCATTTCCCGCCTTCATCCATATAATTTCCGTATTTATCAATGGAAACAAGAACTGCTTTTGACTTCAGTGAATCGGGAAAGTGTTCCGGTTTTATTCCGATCGTAATCGGATTGTGTATAGCAACCGTTTTGTCTCCGATGTGATAAATTGGAGTAATCATACCTTTTTGGAGTTGTGACTCAGAAGCCATGAACTGGTAATTCTCATAGACAGCACCGGAAGGTATTGCAATGTCAACATTCGCTTTATGGAGCGCAATGCCTTTCTCATTTGTGATGAGCATGGCTCCGTCAGGCACAGGTTGAAGTGGATATTGCGCCAGTTCAGTGGAACCATTGATCGAATATTTTAAATGCGCTGCGTTTCCACTAAAATCCTTTACTGTAAAATCGAGCGTGTAAAGCGTGTCTCGTGAGAAAGTAAACAAACCTGTTTTCGTTGTGTCATCATAAATCCTCAAACGATTTCCCGGAATACGAAAACAACGTTGAATCACCTGGTTGTCCCTGACTTTTGATTGGTAATCAATGTGTGCATTTACATAACGTGTGTCGTTAAAATTGAAACGGTCCATCTTGTATTCGTACACACTGTTGGAATCAATTTTCAGTTCAACGGAATAAATGCCAAGAGAAGCAGTGGATTGTTGCTGGTAATCTGTCGCTTCAATTCCGAACCCGACCAATCCATATGCAATAACAAAGTCAGTATTGAAAAGTGTATTTACATCATTCACTTTCTGAACAAAGAAGGTTTCTGCTGTATCCGTGTTGTTAAGGATTCCTTGTCCGGGCACAGGAAAGATCCGGAGGTTTGTGATCACTGGAGGAACGGTATCCATGGAAGTCCGGAGTGTGTGAGGCGCTCGGCTTCGGCGACCCGCCGGCGGCGTGGCGGCGGATCCTGGCGTCAGTGTCCAGCTACGCCGACCTCGAACCGGAGCTGGTTGGTGCGGTCGAGCGGCTCATCGACTTCGTGACCGCCACCGACTGATCGATGGCGACGTTGAGAAAGGCTCGGCTCAGCTGCCTGTCCAGGGG
>JAYTXY010000118.1:0-3709 GCA_043742705.1 Bacteroidota bacterium | reverse complement strand
AGTGGATGATACTCCCGAATAAGTTCCATAGGCTCCCTTTTTTTCCCGCCCTATTAATTTTAAGGTTTTAGAGATGGCGAGGTTGTTTACCGGGTAATGACACTCCGATTCTTCATTTTCCCTGAGAAAGTTTAACTTTGCGTTTCAATAGAAAATCATGTCTCAACAAAACCATTTCCGCAATTCAACGGCATCGGAACCACATCGTCTTCGTACAAAAAAAATTCTGGAACAACATCCGGAAGTCCGCGAACTCATCGGGAAAAACCCATACACGATTATTCCGATTATTGCTCTTGTGTCTGCAATGGTCGTGCTTTCGTATTTACTGAGAGATGCTTCGTGGTGGATTATTTTGTTGGTTTCATATACAGTCGGTGCTTTCATCAATCATTCACTGTTCGTGATGATTCATGAAACCACACACAACCTTATTTTCAAAAGCAAAGCAGCGAATTTATTCGCGGGAATTTTTGCCAACCTTCCGCATATTTTTCCTGCAGCAGTTTCCTTTTCACGTTATCATTTGAAACATCATTCATTCCAGGGCATCCACGAACTCGATGCTGATTTACCGGATTATTGGGAGGCAAAATTTATCAATAGCTCTTCCTGGGGAAAAGCATTTTGGTTGCTGATGTTTCCACTCTTCCAGGCAAAAAGAACATTTCGCCTTAAAGAAATAAAACCAATTGACGGCTGGGTGATCCTGAACTGGACAGCACAGTTGGCTTTCAATATTGCATTGTGGGTTGTGTTCGGACCGAAAGCATTTTGGTTCATGCTGATCAGTTTCTTTTTTTCAGTTGGACTTCATCCACTCGGAGCAAGATGGGTGCAGGAACACTATTTAACATTGGATGAAAACCAGGAAACGTACAGTTACTATGGCGGACTCAACACCGTTTCGTTCAACGTAGGTTATCATAACGAACACCACGATTTTCCTTCCATTCCATGGAATAAATTACCGGAGCTAAAAAGGCGCGCGAATTCGTTTTATGATTCACTGTATTATCACACATCATGGACGAAATTGTTTTTCCGTTTTTTGTTTGACAAAAAAATTTCTTTGTATTCACGCATTGTCAGAACTGACAGAGGAAGAGTTGCGCTGACAGATGAATCGAGACCAGACGTTGAATTAATTAAAGAAGAAGAGAAGCTAGTTCAAAGTTCTTAGTTACATCTACGAATTACGAATTTATACGAATGTACCAATCGAAGTGCATTCGTAAATTCGAACTGATTCGTAATTCGCAGATCCAATTCAAAGAGTTGATCTGAGTTTCGCAATCGCCTCTTTTACTTTCTTAACTGCAAACTGAATTTCTTCTTCCGTTGTAAATTTTCCAAGTGAAAAGCGGAGTGAAGAATAAGCAAGTTCATCATTCACATACATCGCCTTTAAAACATGAGATGGTTCAGGAATAGCTGATGAGCAGGCGCTTCCCGTTGATACTGCAACATCTTTCAACTCACTGATCAGTGAATCCGCACGCACTCCTTCAAAAGAAAGATTCGTGACATTGTACAATCGGTGATTGACACTTCCGTTTACAAATACATTTCCCAACTCAAGTAATTCCCTTTCCAAAAAATCTCTCAAAAAAGAAATTCGTTTTTCATCCGCCTCCATTTCAACCGTTGCAATTTCACATGCTTTCCCGAAGCCGACAATAGCAGGCACATTCAGCGTTCCGCTCCGTAATCCTTTTTCATGTCCGCCTCCGTCAATCAATGAAGTCAATGTAACGCGAGGATCTTTTCTCCGCACATACAATGCTCCGGCTCCTTTTGGTCCGTAAAACTTATGTGCAGATAAACACAACAAATCAATATGATCTTCCTGCACATCAACTTTCATTTTTCCACAAGCTTGTGTTGCATCACTCATAAACAATGAACCTTTCCGGTGAACGATCTCAGCAATTTTTTTTATCGGTTGAATAACTCCTGTTTCATTGTTCACATACATCACAGCAACTAAAATTGTTTTGTCTGTAATTGCATTTTCCAATTCAGCAAGATCTATTAATCCTTCTTTGTTAACAGGAAGATACGTAACGGACGCTCCGTGCCTTTCAAGTCGTTTGCATGTGTCAAGCGTTGCTTTGTGTTCCGTTGCTACAGTAACAATATGATTTCCCTTTGAATGATAACTTTCAAACACACCTTTGATGGCAAGGTTGATTGACTCCGTTGCTCCGGAAGTAAAGACAAGTTCGCCCGGCTCTGCATGAATCATATTTGCAAGTTGCTCACGCGTCTGCTTTACTGCTTCTTCAGCAATCCATCCGAACGCATGCGTTTTGCTTGCAGCGTTTCCGAATTTTTCAGAAAAATACGGGAGCATTGCATCCAGCACCCGTTGATCAACGGGTGTGGTGGCATTGTAGTCAAGGTAAATAGGTGTTTTCATTTTTGAAATCTCGTTTACAAATCTCTCATTTTTTTCGAGAATTTCTTTATTCAAAGTTGAATGCGTACAACTGAACTTAGCGGACTTTGCGCCTTTGCGAGAAAATGTTTCACGCAAAGGCGCAAAGCTCGCCAAGACTAAAACCATCAGACGAATTCAAGCAGAAAAATTGTTTTCATTTTTCATTTCTTTGTATTTTAATTGTAATCCAGTAAGTTTGACTGACTAAAACGTTCTCCTATGCACATGGCTCATGAAGATCACGCTGAAAAACATTTCGAGCAATCAGCAACCGTCCGCGACATTGTAATCGGAATGTCGGACGGACTCACCGTTCCTTTTGCATTGGCTGCGGGATTGAGCAGCGTATCGAGCGTGAGCAACGGTATCATTATCACAGCCGGACTTGCAGAAATTATTGCAGGATCGATTGCCATGGGATTGGGCGGATACCTTGCCGGTAAAACCGAAATCGAACATTACGACAGCGAAGTGAAACGCGAGTACATGGAGATCAAAGAGTTTAATGAAGTGGAAAAAAAAGAATGTCGTGATATTTTTGCTGAATACGGATTGTCGCCCGAGTCACAGGAAAAAATTGTGGAAGAACTTTCGAAGAACGATGACAAGTGGGTTGACTTCATGATGCGTTTTGAACTCGGTCTTGAAAAACCGGACATCAACCGTGCGCGTCAGAGTGCGAGGAACATCGGACTCGCGTACATCGTGGGAGGAATCGTTCCCTTGTCAGCATACATGTTTACATCCACTCCCGAAAGCGGACTTTTATTTTCCTGCATCATCACGATTGCATGTCTTGCAACATTTGGCTATTTTAAAAGCAAGGTCACAGGACATTCTCCGCTGCAAGGAGCTTTCCAGACGACCATCATTGGTGTGTTGGCTGCTGCTGCCGCTTTTACAATCGCGCGTTTGTTCAGCTGATCTTTTCACGAAGCCAGGTTTTGTAATTCAGAACTTCCGCATCCCCTTCAGCCTGCGCCTCTTCTGCATTCAATATAGTCTGGATGTGATGAAGAAAGGTTTTGTCTTTCTTAATCACATTAGCAGTAATCATCCGAGTGATGATCGTCAGCATTTGTTTCTCACGTTCCGTTTCTTTTCCTGATAAAATTTCTTTGTAATCCTTTTTCACCTGTTTGATTTTGACTTCCAGAATATCAAAGTCGTTCAGCTCATAACGAATCATTAACTCGGCAATAGCAATTTTAAACTGAAGCGAACGATCAGCATTCTTAAATCCGTCAAGCAAATAAACACGGTTTA
>JAYTXY010000117.1:0-8850 GCA_043742705.1 Bacteroidota bacterium | reverse complement strand
CCAACCTGGTAATCGGAAGGAATGTAGTTTTCAAGTGTGTAAATTTCTCCTTTGTAAAAGACATTGAAATTGTTGCTGAATGAATACACAATCATATTTCCTTTTACTTTAAAAAAATCAGGAGGATAGGTGAGGAGTCGTCTCGTTGCTCCGTCACTAAAAACTCTGAAGTTTCCGAGGTTATCTGTGTATGCCATGATTCCGAAACCAACTTTGAAAGAATCAGGAGCGAATGTTTCAAGGCGAGCAGTGTCTCCCTTGTAAAACAAATGAAAGTTCTGAGTGTAATCATCGGTGTAAGCAACAATGTCTCTACCCACTTCGAATGTGACAGGCGGAATATCATCGAGTGTGTACGTTTTCCCCTGGTAAAATACTTTGAAAAGGTTTGACTGGCTCACAAATGCCAGCGTGTTGCTTCCACTCTTGATTTTTTTTGGAGGTTCGATCATCGAACTTTCAAGATTAGTCACATGACCTTTGTAGTACACGGAAAAATTGTAGTTGCTTTCATCGAAGAAACCAATGAGGCTGTCGTTGATTGCATAGATGGAACAATAGTAACTCAGGTTCTCTGTGTTTTGTTTGTCAAAAACTGACAATACATTTCCTACCCGATAAGCAATCAGGTAATCGGTGACGAAATAAGTGAGGCTGCCTGCAAATACCTGGTGAAATTTCTGTTCATCAGCGTATACCTGGAATTCATTGGTGTTGTCGATGTATGCGATGGCAGCTCCGCCAACTTTAAAGGACTTCACCGGCATGTATTCAAGTTGTCGTTCAATGCCTTTATCGAATGCCTGGAAATAATTTCGGTAATCGGTGTATGCACCAAGATTTTGAGCAGAAGAAATCACTGAATAAAAAAGAAGGAGGATCAGTGCTAAAAAGTTTTTCATAAATGATTCAGCAGTATCAAATGGATGAAACTTCTTTCATACAAAACATAATCTATCTCGTCAGTTGATGAAAAACATCTTCCAGTCGTTGTTCTTCTTTCTGCATGGAAAGAACAGTAAGCTGGTTGCTGACTGCAAAATTAAATACGTCAGCACGGATATCTCCGCCCGAAGCTGTTTGCAGACGCCATGTTTTTTCATTCAGTGACTCAGCTTTCAGCACACCCGGAATTTTTTCAAGCAGTGTTTGAGAAATTACTTTATCAAATTCCACGAGGATAAAACTTCCGTCCGTTGTTTTTTGCTGGAGGATGTTTGTCTTTTCATCAGCAACAATTTTTCCTTTGTTGATGATGATTACACGGTTGCATACCGCTTCCACTTCCTGCATGATGTGCGTGGAGAGAATGACTGTTTTTTCTTTCCCTATTTCTTTGATCAACGAACGTATTTCACTGAGCTGGTTCGGATCAAGTCCTGATGTAGGCTCGTCAAGGATCAATACTTTCGGATCATGAATGAGCGCCTGTGCAAGTCCGACACGCTGGCGATATCCTTTCGACAGCGCACCGATTTTTTTCTTTTGTTCAACCTGTAATCCGGTCATTTCAATCATCTCAGCAATTCGTTTTTGTTTTGATCCGTTCAGATGATGAATGCCTGCGATGAATTCAAGATATTCTTTCACATACATTTCAAGATACAGGGGATTGTGCTCAGGAAGATAGCCGACATTTTTTCTGACTTCAATGGATTGTTCCGTCACATCAAAACCACATACAGAAACCGTTCCCGAGGTTTGAGGAATAAAGCAAGTAATGATTTTCATCATCGTTGACTTGCCTGCTCCGTTAGGCCCGAGAAATCCGACAACCTGTTTACCGGGAACTTCGAATGAAACATCATCCAGCGCTTTTTGAGTTCCGTAAAGTTTGGTAATATGTTCGACTTTGATGGACATGAGATCTAAAGTTTGATAAGAGAATCAAGAGCCAGGAATTTGGCCTCTTATAATTTGCAAACAAAATAACTCAAATAAAGTGATTATTCTATGATAGTAAGTAAATTCGCCCGTACATGAAAGGGCTTGTAATTAAATCAACGGGAAGTTTGTTCTCGGTTAAACTGGAAGACGGAACAAAAATAATGTGCCGCATTCGCGGTAACCTGCGTTTAAAAACTTACGAAGCCACAAGTCCTGTTACCGTGGGTGATCACGTGGAGATTGAATACAAATCCGGCGATGAAACGGGAATGATTTCAGAATTATTCGAGCGGAAGAATTACATCATCAGGAAATCGGTAAAACTTTCAAAGCAGATCCAGATCATTGCATCGAACATTGACAGAGCGTTTGTGATCGCAACACCGGTGATGCCGAAGACGTCTCTTGGTTTTATCGATCGCTTTCTTGCAACCGCTGAAGCATACAGCATTCCCGGCGGAATTATTTTTAACAAGTCCGATGTGTATGATGAAAGAATTTGGGAGTGGGTGAAAGAATTGGAAACACTGTATGAAAGTATTGGTTACCGCGTCATCGTTGTTTCAGCATTTGAAAAATTATCCATTGAAAAACTGAAAGAGGAGCTGAAGAATAAAGTAAATCTCTTCTCCGGACATTCAGGTGTGGGCAAATCTTCCATCATCAATGCGTTGATTTCCGGACTTGGTTTGAAAACATCAGCAATTTCGGAACAGCATCTGAAAGGAACTCACACCACCACATTTGCAGAGATGCACGAATTACCGGAAGGCGGCTACATTATTGACACACCCGGCATTCGTGAATTTGGAACCATCGACTTTAATACTTATGAAGTGTCGCATTTTTTTCCTGAGATTTTTAAAACAGGAAGAAGATGCCAGTTTAATAATTGCCTGCATACAAGCGAAACACAATGTGCGGTGAAAGACGCGGTGCGCGCAGAAAAGATAGCGATGAGCAGGTATGAAAGTTACTTAAGCATTTTAAGCAATCAGGATATTTTCAGGTGATGTAAAAAAAATTAATGTGCAGTCCCGAAGTTTCGGGAGGATAACGTGCAAATTTGCAGATGAAAAATCAGAAGATGAGAATAGTTATTCAGCGGGTAAGCGAGGCATCGGTAAAAATAAACGGAGCGGTGAAAGGATCCATTGGCAATGGATTGCTGGTTTTGCTTGGCATTGAAGAAGCAGATCAGGAAGAGGACATTGAATGGCTGTGCGGAAAAATTTCACGGCTGCGTATTTTTGATGATGAAAGCGGAGTGATGAATGTATCGCTTGCTGAAACAGGAGGAGCTGTTTTGCTGATAAGTCAGTTTACACTGCATGCTTCCACGAAAAAAGGAAACCGTCCTTCATATATCAAAGCCGCGAAGCCTGAGATAGCGATTCCGCTGTATGAAAAATTTATTTTACAACTTGAAAAGGAATTGAACAAGAAAATTTTCACAGGAGAATTTGGCGCAGACATGAAAGTATCGCTGGTGAATGACGGTCCGGTTACCATTCTCATTGATTCGAAGATGAAAGAATAATTAGCCAATTGGCAGATGTGAACTAAATTTAGTCAATCAACTTAGTCAACTTAATTAACCAATCTGAAAAATGACAATTCAACAGGCGCAAAACACAGTCGATCAGTGGATCAAAACCCACGGTGTCCGCTACTTCAGTGAACTCACTAACATGGCAATTCTTACCGAGGAAGTAGGAGAGGTGGCGCGTATAATCTCACGCACATATGGTGAACAGTCATTTAAAAAGTCAGATGAAGAGAAAAAATTGGCTGATGAATTAGCGGATGTTCTTTTTGTATTGATCTGTCTTGCGAACCAAACAGGAATTGATTTGACAGATGCACTTAAGAAAAATCTGGAGAAAAAAACTGTACGCGATTCAGCAAGGCATTCAGGAAATCCGAAACTTTCAAAATAATTTTTTTTGAAATTATTCTTTAATCAAAATCAAAATCTTTTTCGAATCATCCTTGATAATTTCAGCGAAATAGATTCCGTTTGAAAGTCGGTATCCGAAATCAACACGCTCTCCGGATAAAATATTCTCTTTTCTTTCAACTTCCCGTCCCGTTATATCTTTAATGACAAGCTGAGAAGAATTGTTTTCACCCGAAGAAATGAAAGCTGTGAAATGACCCTTGCTTGGATTTGGAAAAATTTCCGCAGAGAAAGAATTTCCATTTTCTTGTAAAGGTTGATTTCTGTCATTCGGAAGAGCGGAACCAGGAGGAGATTGATCAGGAACAGTAACAACAGTTCTTAATTGTCGGATCCTTGGAATGCTGCTGCCGCAAATATTGTCAGCGGTAACAGAAATATTTCCACCGCTAAAGGTTGATGCAAAATTCACATTGATGTGAGTTGTGCCTTGTCCCGAGGTAATCACAGCATCAGTAGGAACAAACCACGTATACGAACCGGCATCTGTCACGGGAGGAACCGAATAACTCACTCCGCTTGCACCCGGATGCGGTAAAGCAGGTCCGGTGATAACTCCTGGTGTTGAAGGTAAACTGCAGCCCTTGTAAAAGAGAGTTACATTCTGCGTATTGGAAATGTAATTCGTGTCGTTGGAATCAAAAAGTAAATCGTAGCTGATAGCGGAATTCAACGGTCCGATTCGGAAATAAAAATTATTCACCGATCCTTGCCACGTAAATACTCCGAATGTGTCTGCGTAAAAATGTTGAATGGAATATACCGTGTCAATAGTTTCATGCTGTGTAACATAGCTGACTGGAAAATCGCATCGTGTTGTTGTCTGTCTTAAAAGAAAGCTGCCGGGATTCCATATTGAAGAGGAAGACTTTGATATTTTCACATCGTAATAACCTGACGATGGAGGAGTAAACTTGATCAGGTTTTCTATGCCTTTATTTGGAGGATCATTGAAACTGGTTCCATAATTATCATAGTAACCATTACCGCCAAAACTCAGTGTGGTCGTACCGTTCGGCAAGTCATACGTTTCTGTATTCGGACATGAGGGTGTCCAAAATGAAAGCACCGAACTATTTGGACTATAGGTATCTATTCCGCCCATACTGCCACACTTAAAGCGTGCATAAAAATTATAATGTGTTGAGGGAACTAAATTCCGTATGACGGCATTGGCACAGAGGCAATTTATGATAGTACCACCGGAGCCCGCAACATTTGTTGTGCCGGGTGTAAAACCGGGAGGTCCGTATTCAAATATGGAAGCATAAGGATTACTGACTGCAATAATTGCTTCGGATGGATTAAGGTCAGTTATGTTCACCAGCGAAGGAGCTACACACTGGCAGAGCGCATAGTTTACGATGCAAAACGATGCAAGAAATGAAAATAATTTTTTCGCCATCGTTATCGGTTTAAAGTTCTACATAGTTTTTTACAACCAGTTACGAACTGAGACCTATGTTAAAGATATATTGTTTTTTGACAACGGCAAAACATTGGCTCATTATGATAATTGAGTAACCCCACTACCTAATGATTCGTTCAAATTACTATGCATTTTACAAACAATAAAAGGGAGACGTTTGATTTTTCTTTTTTAATCACAGTCTTCTTTACTTTTCTTGGTTTCATTTACATCTTTCTGATCACAAGGAATTATGCTCCGGGTATTTCCCAGGATAGCGTAAGCTACTTTGCTGCAGCAAAAAATATTTTAAGCGGGCATGGAGTAACCATGCAGGTGGGCGATGGTTCGTACATGTTAATTACGCACTGGCCTCCTTTTTATCCGATGGTGTTGGCATTTACAAGTTTCATTACCGGTTCGGATTTGATGGAATCGAGCCGGATTCTTTCTGCAATTCTGTTTGGCTTGAGCTTTTTTATGCTCAACTTAATTTTTACGAGGTGTAGTTTGAATGTGTTGACAAGAATATTGATGAACGTGTTCTTTTTTATTTCTTCTGTTGCAGGAGAATATCTGATGACGGATAGTGAACCGTTGTTTATTTTTCTATTACTGCTGCAGTGCTATTTATTTATCTGTTATCTCGATACTTCTAAAATTGTGTTTCTTTTTTTTGCCGGATTAACAGCAGGTTTTTATTTCATCACGCGTTATGCAGGTGCGGGATTTATTGCAGGAACAGTTTTGTTTTTATTTTTCCAAAAAGATAATCTGCAGACAAAGCTCATTCACATAACTGTTTATTTACTTCTTGTTTTGATTGTCATGGTATCGTGGATCTGGTATGCAAAACTTCATTCCACCAACCCGACTGACAGGAACCTGGTGTTTCATCTTATTTCATTAAAACATTTAAAGACATTTGCAGGAACAATTCTTTTCTGGATAAGTCCCGCTTATCGTTTTGTGCTTGGGCCTTTAATCATCATACTTTCTATTGTATTTGTTCTTTCGAAACAGATTGATGTAAAAAAAGTATTCTCTGTTGCTGACAGCAGGATGAAATATTTCGTTTGGCTGATTGCAGCGTATTGCCTGTTCCTCGTGATTTCCATTTCATTGTTTGATTTCAGTACCACATTTAATAACCGGATGATGTGCCCGATTTACCCGTTGATACTGGTAACATTCATTCCCATCGCACAGCAAAAAAACAAAAAGTACATTCTTTATCTGCCTGTTATCCTGATGTTAATTTCGGGCGCGATAAATTTTTCGAGAACAAGCAGGGATTTTTATTTCAATGGTTCAGGGTTTAATGGAAAGGAGTGGATTCAATCGGAATTGATCAGCAAGTTAAAGGAAGGGAATCAAAAAAATATTTTTACGAATGGTGAATATGTGATCCCGTTTTTAATGAATAAATATGAGTACGTTTATCCTCTTCCAAAAATGCTTTCATCCAATACCACGATTAAAAACCCTTCATTTAACGAAGAGATGGAAGTTCTTAAAGCAAAAATAAAATCCGGTGAAGGTGTTATTGTTTATTTTGACAATGTCAAACGTTATTACTTACCCGGAAGGGACTTTATTGAAAAGGAGTTTGCCGGGCTTGATTTTGAAGAGGTCAACGATGGTTTAATTATTCGTTGAGTAATTCGTCTTTGAAAAGAATTTTATTCAGCGGAATCCCTGATCTTATTTTTCTTCTTTGGATCTTCATAAAAGAAATAGCGGAGATCAACAGTGAGGTAATTGCCGAGTAAACTTGTGATGATGTCTTCATTTTTCCCGTTTCCGGTATACGTGATCTTCGAAGCATAGATGAATGAAAATGGGCGATGATAAGAAGCTCCGAGATAAAAATATCCGCTCTTTTCAGTCCGGTATTCCCAACCGATGTTAGCGAGTATGGCGGATTGAAAAAGACTTTTTCGATA
This sequence comes from Bacteroidota bacterium, assembly GCA_043742705.1. GTDB lineage: Bacteria > Bacteroidota > Bacteroidia > AKYH767-A > 2013-40CM-41-45 > JAPLDA01. Next base: position 1,649 of record JAYTXY010000117.1, on the reverse strand, counting down.
CGAGCGCTGCGTGAAATAATAATCATACGACTGTACATCGCTGGCAAACATGTCAAGCGAATGTCCCATCGATACATTCATGAAAAATTTTTCTCCGAGTTGAATGTAGACAAGCAGGCTGAGCGGAATTTCATAACCAATCACACGGAACTGTGAGCTGCCTGAAAAGCTGCCATCGTCAATTCGTAAGTCGTATTTTCTTTTCACGTAATTGATTCCTGTTTCAAAAGCAAGAAGGTCAGAAAAGCCGTGTCGGATAATCATTCCTCCGCTGAATCCTGAATTCAACGTGAGGTCAAATGCAACATTGTTTTGCAAAACGGATTGCGTACTTGTTCTGAAAAAGCTGTTCGGAAAGATCGGTTTGAATTGCACTCCTACCGTTGTGACTTTCTGCTGTGCGGCAAGTTGAAAAGAGATGCATAGAAACGGGAAACAAAAAACAAAGATCTTTTTCATGACGAATAACAGGAGTTTCCAGTTGTTTCAAAAAACGAATCTCACGCAAATTTATTTTTACTCTTGTCCTTCAATCTTTTTCATCTTGTTGAGGAAACTCATAAATGCAATCCAATATTCTTCATTGAATGGTTTGCTGCTCCACAACACTTTGGATCCATGATCACCCGCAGTTTTCGGAATGTATTGAACTTTGATGAGCGAAACGACATCTTTTACAAGTTCGGTAACACTTTCCGCTTCTGCTTTTGATGAAGTAGTGAATACAGGTTTGTTCAGCCCGCCAATGTGTTGCGCTACAAAATCCCGCTGCTCAAAATATTCTCCGGGACTGAAAGCCGCAACACCAAGAACGCGGTCACTTTCATTAGCAATTTTCAAAACAAGCGAAGCAGAATAGGAACTTCCCATAAGAAGAATTCTTTTTTTGTATTTGCCATAGAGGAAATCCATTGCAGCAAGAATATCCTGTTCAGCATCCAGATACGTTTGACTTCTCTTCAAGGACTTTGCGTTTTTTGCAGTTTCGTTCACTACTTTATTTACTTCATTTCCTGAACGCTGATCAATTGCAAGACAATTGAATCCGAATTTATTCAGCTTCACCGCAGTTTCTCTGTATTCTCCGCGGCTGTAACCGGCCTGGTGACAAAGTAAAATAACAGGTAGACTATCTGAAACAGGATACCAGTCAGCAGTAATGGTTAGGCCGTCTTTCGACCGGAAATCAATTTTGACTTGCGCGTTCGAACTCAGCGTAAGCAACAGGAACAGTGAAGGAAGAATAACACGCGGGAGGAAATTCCGTTCTCTCATTTTCTCTTTTTAAAATGGAGTGGCAAGTTAGGAAGATTAATTCAAAATTTCTGATGACATTTTCTGAAAAGAAATTTTGTGATGTTGCAAAATCATTTTTTACAACTCACCATTATTCTCGCAAAATGTATTTTATCAGTTTTACTTTTTCTTAAGTAACCTAACCTCTTCTTTTAACTCTTCAATTTGTTTTTGCTGCTCCTTGATTGCATTGATCAGCATGTACGTCATCGCGCTATTGTCAACGCTGTAATATTCCTTGTTGTCATTCAGGTTGCTGAAGGTACTCACCATATAAGGAGCTACTTCCTTTAATTCCTGTGCGATGACACCAACATATTCCGGTTCTGTATTAAATCCGGAAGCTTTGTTGT
>JAYTXY010000116.1:0-8088 GCA_043742705.1 Bacteroidota bacterium | reverse complement strand
TGTATGGTTAAATTTTGTTCAACAGAGCAACAGCGTAGCAACTGATTCCTTCTTCACGTCCGACATAACCCAGTTTTTCCGTGGTTGTGGCTTTGATGGAAATATCGTCAACCGAAATTTTCATCACTGATGAAAGTGTTTCTTTCATCTTCGGGATGTGTGGTGCAATTTTGGGTTGTTCCAGACAAAGCGTTACATCTACGTTTCCGATTGTATATTTTTTTTCAGCGATTAATTGAATCACTTTCTCCAGTAAGATTTTGCTGTCGATGTTCTTAAACTTTTCTGACGTATCAGGAAAATGATAACCGATGTCATTGAGGTTCGCTGCTCCGAGCAAGGCATCGCAAATGGCGTGAATCATTACATCAGCATCTGAATGTCCGACTGCTCCCTTGTGATGCTCCAGTTTAATTCCTCCGATCCAGAGATCGTGACCTTCTTTCAGCTGATGTACATCAAAACCAAATCCTATTCTCATGTATTCTGTTTTAGTAATGCAAAGAAAAAATAAAAGCGGATGAAAAGATCATCCGCTTCCGTGAAATTAAAAATATTTTTTCGGTTACTCGGTTTTGGAATCGTCTGAATTGTTTTCCTTTTTCAGTCCGTCAAAATCAAATGTGAGTGTAAAACGCAATGTATTAGCAAGCGGATTACGCTGAACGGTTGGAATGAGGTAAGCGAAGTCTAGTCCGAATACATTGTATTTTAATCCGGCACCAATCGTAAAGAACTGGCGGTTACCTTTGGTTGCTGCTTCGTGAAAATATCCGGCACGAATTGCAAATTGCTTGTCATACCAATATTCTGTTCCGATCGAGTAAATAAACTCTTTCAACTCTTCTGCGAAACCTGCAGGCGCGTCTCCCCATGAACTGAACAAAGCCTGGGCAACTGAAATGTTTGAAGGATCTTTTCCCGCAAGAATAACCTTGTTGTGGCCTGTATCAAGGCTGTCACCACCGGCAACATTTTTCCTGTAAACCGGAGGTGTTGGAACAAGTAATTTATTCACGTCCACTCCGAATGAAATTGTATTGTATTGATCAAGATCAAATTTAAGATCTGCGCCAAGTCTGAAGTTGGTCGGAATGAAATCTTTCACACCCGTTTCAGTGTAAGAAATTTTTGATCCGATGTTTGAGATATTAATACCTGCAGAAAGCAAGGCTTTCTTTTTCGCAACATCCATTTCGCTGCGGTAGTATGCAGAAAGATCTGCTGCTACTGAAGTTCCTGCATGCGATGCAGCATTTTGGACCAGTGCTCCACCGGTAAGGTTGGAATAAATGTAGCGAAGTGCAATACCTCCTGACAATTCATCACCTAATTTTCTTGAATAAGAAGCATCTACTGCAAATTCATTTGGATTAAACTGGCTTGTTTTATTTCCGACATCGTCAGTAAAGTCAATGTTTCCCAATGAGAAATAAAGAAGGGAAAGAGCGATTGCCTGATCACCTTTCAATTTTTTATACCCTGAAATGTAAGCGAGGTTGATATCGTTTACCAGTTCACGCAACCATGGAGTGTAGGAAATTGAAAACCCCATGTCCTTTTCCACGAAAGCAAGTTTCGCAGGATTCCAGTGAATGGAATTTGCATCAGGAGAAGTGGCTACACCATGATCTCCCATACCACCTGCTCTTGCGTCAGGAGATATAAGAAGAAACGGAACAGCCGTTGTAATGGTATTCACTTGTCCTAACAGGGAATCTCTGAATGAACTAACCTGCGCAAATCCATTGTTCGTAAAAAGGTAAAAACTCAGCAGTACAATGCTGGCACTTTTTCTATTAAAATTCATGTCTTGTTATAATATGAAGGACGGCAAATATACGTTTGAAACGTAAAATGGTTTGATTTATTTTAGAAGAACTAATTTTTCAAATTTTTCAGCATACTTGTTATCAGGAGCTCTGACTCTCAGCTTGTAAACATAAACGCCTCGTCCTATTTTATTACCATAATCATCCAATCCGTCCCATTCTATAGAATCGGAACGATATCCTTCTGTCTGGACATGCCGATCAATCGTCTTGATCAATTTTCCGGAAACGGTAAAAATCTGGATCATCACTTCAACGGAAGTGCAAGGACAATTGTATTCAAACATGAAACGTGTATGTGTAGTAAAAGGATTCGGATAATTCAACACATGACTTAATGCAAGTGTGGCTGATGTTGAAACAACAAATTCAGTCTGTGCTTCACTGGAGTTATTGTAAACATCCCACACTTTGAATTTGACTGTGTGTGTCCCTTCAGCCAAGCTTGACAACTTATATTGAACGGTTCCTTTCTGATAGTTATTCAGATCAGCCTGGTAATAATCGTTGAGTACAAAAATCTTTGCATTGTCATTATCCAATTGTGCCGTGATGTCATGACCAATTCCATTTCCAATTGTATTGATTCCGTTTGTGTCGGTAACTACTGCATACAACGAAGGGTTTTCATCTGTTAATCCGCCAAAAACAAATTTATCATCGTTCATGTACAACCGTACATCCGGACCCTTGCTATCCATTCCCGCATTACTGTTAACTCCACCGATGACTACGTTTTCATAGTACCCGTTTGCATCGTCATTGCCATTGGCAGCATAATAACTTAGTCGTCCAAATCCATACTGAAAGGAAATGTCTTTCGGAACAATAAACGTAAATGAAAAATCTCCATTCTTTACACTTGCCTTTCCGCGGTAAAGAACATTTTTTTGGAGTACAAACGGAGCAGGATAATCTCCGCCATCAGGATTGTTTACGTCTTGTCCTAGTGTGTAATACTTAACTGCTTTGTCATATACCGTAGGATAAATAACACCGTCAAAATTGGTGAGTTTATTTCCTGATCTGTCCTGCACTTCTCCGGTAATGGTCACTTTACTCAATGCTTTTAATGTATCGGGAACAACGCTCACAGCAACAGCGTTCACTGAATTTGTTTTGATGTTCCATTTAGGATAAGAAAGTGTGAGCGCCGGATCGCCCAGCAATAAAAAGTTACGTGTATTAAGACTGATGCCGATATCTATTTTAGTTTGCTCAAACACATCTCCCATCGTTGGCATCTTACCATTTATCGGTTCGAAAAAATGTTTGAAGAATGCGAGCGCAAGGGTTTGATTTGACCCGGCTAGTGCAAGACGCGATGTGGTAAACAACCCGATTCCTCCACCGTTAGGATTCAACAATACAAGTTCTCCCGCAGATGTTCTTGCCGGATCATCCACGCGGCTGAATTCGCATGTTGCCGTAAGAAATGCCGCTAGGCTTTTACTGTTCGTCCAGTTATTTATGTCTTCCACTTCAAGCACTCTTTCATGTGCCCATCCGACTTCGCCACCATGTCCAATATAACACATCAACAATGTTCCTCTCTGAACACGATCAACAATGGCTTTGCGGGCATCAGGAAAACGCTGTCCTCCCGGAGTTGTTTCCTGTTTGTATGCATCGAGGTAAATTTTATCCACGTTGTAAGACGGGTAATTACTTCTCACTGTATCCGCAAGTTGTTGTGAATTGTTGAAGTGCGTATTTCCATCCTGGTCATCGCCAACAAAAGAGACCAGATTTCTCCAGTCACCAAATACCGAGTTTCCTTGCTGTTGGCATTGAACAGTACTTAAGACAGCCGGATCGGGAGATGCATACGTAATTATTTTCTTTACAACAGCAGCAGCTTCCGCAGGACTTTTCACAGGCAAACGACCGACTCCGATATCAAGCAGGTCATTGTCACTTGGATTCCATTGTCCTTCGTTCTCATCCAGGAAACCAAAAAAGTCATCGGAGATGTAGGAACTGATCCACACCAACGATTCTTTCGATTCATAACTGAGGACATAATTCGTATTGGATGGTAGACGGTCTTTGTTATCATACGATGCATCACCCATTAAGAGAAGGTACTGAGGCAAATCAAATGTTGAAATCGACCGATCGTAAAACATTTTCATAAAATCGCGGACAGCAGCAACATCAGGAGCACCGGATGAATATTCATTGTAGACTTGTTCGTTTGTAACGACCATTACAGAAAGATGATCATGCGTCCGGTGAAAATCTGCCAGTTCGTTTGCTGCTGCCAGGAAATTCGGATGTGTAAGAATGATCATTTGCGTTTGCGGAAGTCCGTGGAGGTTTTGGTTCTCAACCTTTCCGACAGCACGTGCATTGAAGTAACCGGTTCCGTTAACAGCGACAAACTGATGCAACAAATCAGAAGGCAAAGTGAATGATGCATTGTTTCCACTGACTTCCATTTGCTGGTTTAAAACATTGATCGGATCGGTAACATCCCAGACAGCAGTCGAAGAATTTATGTTACTGATCGTGTACCGTGAAATATTTGAAGTTCCGACAGAACGGGAGTCACGAAACTGAAACTGGCTTCCCGCTCCGGCGAAACTCAGCTCCCGACGGGCATTCAGTTCAATGTAGTTGAGCCATCCTACAGCTGCGTTATCAGCGGAAGAAAACTGAACAAGTGTTTTAACAATGGAAGAAGAAACTGCAAAACTATCTGCTCTCACATTTTCAAAAGCGTAGTTACTCCAATATGGAACACCACTCAACGTTCCCATAGAAACGGAAGTCACAGCTTGAGAATTGGCAAAAACGGTAAAGAGACAAGATGTGCCTGCAGCCGTTGCGCGCCCCGCAGCATCCAGATGTATTTTAATTTTTTCTCCTGCTGATAAATTCGGAAAGCTAAAATCAAAACTACGGTTGTTATTCACAACGTCAAATTGTTCACCGAACCATTCGCGACCTGATTTAATCAGGTTCACAAGATCTGCTTCGTGATAAGTGTAATCATCAAAGCTTGTTACAAAATGAGTAGGCGTTGCAGAGGTTGAATTTTGCACTTGAATTCTTTTGCCTGTTCCCAAATCAGTAGTGATAAAATAGAACGTACTGTCAGAATACAAATTCACCTGGTGATGAAATTTTTTATCGCTGCCATTGTACGTCCATTCAACCGGACCCTGGCCATAAAATAAAACATAATCATTCTGGTTGAAGTGCCCGTCATTTTCACCCTCCACATAAATTGCATTCTCCTGCAAATCATCATACCGTGCAATGCTGTTTGCAGCCGGCAGCATACCTCCGCCATTTCCATAGAGTTGCAGATCACGCGGATTGATATTTTCTAAATCAATACCCAGACTTTTTAAAAACTGGTAACTCAATTTGTAAACTCCATCCTGGCTAACGGCAATTTTATACCACGCTCCTGTTTTCAACACTGAGTTTCGGGAATAATGCCTGTCACCGATTCGTTGAGAAGATGAGTAACCCGCAGGAATAATTTGAATATCAAAGGAGATCAGCTTCTCAATAATTCCGGAAGAACTTTTCCTGAATGGAGTTATTGAAACGGAAGCATACGGTTTCTTTTTTCTGTAGTTTATTTTTGAAGTAACAGACAGTTCGTTGCTGAGCGAATTAGCGGTTGGTAATAAATTCACTTCCTTCAGTGGTTCAAAACGAGCGTTAAGTATTTCAACTTTCACCGAATTAATATTTCCATCCAACGGTATATTCTCAAAATAAAACGGAGCCTGATCTTCGGACGAAGCTGCGCCCTCAAAGTAGAGCGTTTTTATTTTTTGTTGGTCGTTTACCGGAACGTCAACCGGATCTTTCCATTTGATTTCGCGATGAAGCAGTTCAGCATCTTTTGCTGAAGCGGTGTTCAGCAGGATGATGCAAAAAGTACCAACAAAAGAGAAGAAGTTAATTTTCATGGTGCGTGTGTCAGGAACTTCAAAAACCGGGTTGATTTTTTGTTACCGATTCGTTAACGACTAATCTGAAAGTTTATTGTGGATCTTCTCCAGGCACAAAATTTAAAGACCTGAATCAATTTCTTCTCCGTTTTTCAACCCCTTTCAAGATGGTAAAGTTATAAATTAGCCTGTCTTTAATGATCATCCGAATGTAATTTCTTTCAAAAAAATACCTTTGTGTTAAATTCTTTTCTGATTCATTTGAAACCCCTACCTTCGAATAAATTTCGGTAAATTTTGTTTAATAGAATACAAAATCTTACACTTCGGAAAAATTGAGTCACGTTACTGATTTGTTCGAAGTGAAACTATGTATATTTATTATCGTTAATGGTTAATCTAAAAAATAAGCAATTCATGCTGTATCGTCTGGCCACGGTATTTTTCCTTTTGGTTTCCGGTGTTGCGATGGCGCAGGATCCTGAGTTTACTCAGTTCTACGCTAATCCGCTTTACCTGAATCCTGCCTTTGCCGGATCTGCACATTGCCCGCGTGTGAATCTCAACTACCGAAATCAATGGCCTGCTCTCACCGGAACATTTGTAACATACAGCGCTTCATACGATCAGCACTTTGACGGAATCAGCGGTGGATTGGGATTGCTGGTGCTCAACGACAAAGCTGGAGAAGGAACACTCACGACAACCAACATGAGTCTCATCTACGCGTATCAGCTTAATGTTACGCGTGAGTTCTCAATTCGAATGGGTATGCAGGGAACGTATGCTCAGAAGAAAGTGGACTGGGACAAACTTACCTTCGGTGATATGATTGATCCGCGTTACGGATTTATTTATCCTACCACTGAAATAAGACCTGAGACGACAAAAAGTTTTTGGGATTTTTCTGCAGGAATTCTCGCTTACAGTTCACGTGTTTATGGTGGAGTTGCAGTCAATCATTTAACTCAACCAGAAGAATCTTTTATACGACCTGCACCGGGAAGTAAACTCCCGATGAAAATCACCGGTCATTTGGGCGCATTGCTTCCCTTGGGAGGAAGACATAACAGTGATGAGACCTACATTTCCCCAAACATCCTTTACCAGATTCAGCGTGACTTCCAGCAATTCAATGTCGGTGTATATGTTGCCAAACCTCCTCTCGTGGGCGGATTATGGTACCGTAACAAAGATTCATTTATCGCGTTGGTAGGATTGCAACAAGGCATCTTCAAATTCGGATACAGTTACGATCTCACCGTGTCCAAACTTTCCAATGCATCAGCAGGATCTCATGAATTGTCTTTCAGCATGCAGTTCCAATGTCATCCAAGGAAGAAAAGATTCAGGGCTGTAAAATGTCCTGCATTTTAAACTTAAATAAAATAAATATATTTGACACTCGTTAATAATCCAAAATCACAATTATAAAGATGAAAAAACTGATCTTTCATAGTCTTGCCTTCGTTTGCGCAGCTGTTTTACTGGGATCCTGCGGTAAGGAAAAATCTTCCGTTACCGGGTGGAATTACAATGATTCCAAAAATGGCGGGTTTGAAGTGGTGCCTTATGATGAGCAGGAAACAGGACCGGGATTGGTGCTTGTTGAAGGTGGAACCTTTGCAATGGGACGCACTGAACAGGAAATTACCATGGACTGGAACAACATTCCGCATCGTGTTACAGTGAGTTCATTTTACATGGATGAAACCGAAGTAGCTAACATTCATTACCTCGAATACCTTTACTGGCTTGGTCGCGTGTATGGCGGTGATTACCCTGAAGTAGTTAAGAAGGCATTCCCCGATACACTTGTATGGAGAGATAAGCTTGCTTATCATGAGCCGTATGTTGAATTGTATTTACGTCACCCTGCATACCAGCAGTATCCTGTTGTGGGAGTAAACTGGTTACAAGCTTATGATTTTTGCGTTTGGAGAACAGACCGCGTGAACGAACAGATTCTTATTCGCGAAGGAATCCTCAGGCAAAACCCGAATCAGATTAACGAAGATAACTTCAACACGGATGCTTATTTAGCCGGACAGTATGAAGGTTTGGTAAGAAGTGATTTACAGGATTTGAATCCAAGTTCAGGAAGCAACGGTACTCGTAAAGTAAAAGTAGAAGACGGTATCTTATTGCCACGCTACCAGCTTCCAACCGAAGCACAATGGGAATATGCGGCTCTTGCGCAGATTGGAAATACAGTATATGAGAGAGTAACAGACCGCAAGCAATATCCTTGGGGCGGACACATTGTCCGTAACAAAGACGAAAAATTCAAAGGGGAAATGATGGCCAACTTTAAACGCGGTCGCGGTGATAACATGGGAACT
>JAYTXY010000115.1:0-24497 GCA_043742705.1 Bacteroidota bacterium | reverse complement strand
GTATTAAAACCGATGCAGCCGGCAATATTTTCCTTACAGGATATACCTATAGTACAACGGGCATCGCTACTTCAGGTGCTTATCAGACCAGTCTGAACGGAGCAACAACAAGGGATGGCTTTCTTGCAAAATTCAGATCCAATGGATCCCTTGATTGGCTACTTATTATGGCGGAGAATCAAATGACCAGGGATTAAGTGTTGCCACCGATGGTTCTGGAAATGTGTACCTCGGCGGAGAGACATACAGCATCACAGGCATTGCCTTAACCGGAGAGTTTCAGGATACGAAAGGTGGAGGAGCATTTGACACGGAAGGTTTCCTTGTGAAATTTAATGGAAGTGGTGCTCGTCAGTGGGGAACTTATTATGGTGATAATGGGTACGAAAATATCAACAGTGTTGCTACCGATTTATCCGGCAGTGTATTTATCTGCGGAGCTTCAACAAGTGCCACCGGTATTGCATCGGTTGGAGCTTTTAAACAAACTTTAACAGGATCTCCAAATGCTTTTGTTGCAAAATTTAATTCTACCGGTACCACTCGCTATTGGGGTACTTACTACGGAGGCATCGGTCCTGACGTAGCCTGGAGTATTGCCACCGATGCCGCCGGTAATGTATATATGGCAGGAACAACTTTCAGTTCAACCGATATCGCTTTCGGCGGTTTTCAGAATTCATTAAGCGGAGGAAATACATCAGATGCCTTTCTTGTAAAATTCAATCCTTCCGGCACTCCTCAATGGGGTACTTACTATGGTGGAACTGGTGAAGATGAGGGCAGCGGAGTTGCCACCGATGCGTTAGGTAATGTTTTTCTCTCAGGAGACAGTTACACCATCAACAACGCGAATAACATCGCCACTCCGAATGGATTTCAAACTTCTCTTGTTGGTGGCGTGAATGCGGAGAATCAGTTCTTAGCTGTGTTTAGCCCTTTGGGAGTTCGTTTCGCGGCCACCTATTACGGTGGGTTGCACGAGGAAGAAGGCCTTGTAGCTGTAAATGTTTTTGGTGATGTATATCTCGCAGGTACTGCAACAAGTACAACAGGTATTGCATACGGCGGACATCAAAATACTCACAGCGGAGGTAGCACGGATGGATACCTGGTGAAATTTGCTACAGCGGCACCACGCATCGAAGTCATTGTACCCAATGATACATTTCCGCCAATCATCACTACAATACCAACAAAAAAATATTACACCATTTCTCTTTTTAACGGAGGTACAATAGGTATTACAAATGCTTCCTTTAAAAACTTCTCACCTGGCCAACCGCTTCCTGCTTCGGGATCATCAACGATTCACTTCACCTGCGATTTCAGTGCAAGTTATTCCAATAACGGTTCTCCGATTCCGATCACTTGCACCGCTACTACCACAATGAAAGTAACTTTCGTTTCATCATCAGCTTTCACAAGGGTCTTTGATACTGAAATGTTACAACTTGATCTTTCAGGTGGTACCTTGCCGACGGGGGTGATTTTAAGAGAAAGTCCTACAATAGCATCCACCGGCCAGATAGCTAGTACAGATATCGGTGGCGGACTATATCGGATTTCCAGTTTCTTTGATGTGTTTACTGAATTGAGTACAGACAATGGCAATTCATGGCAACCGAATGAAAACCATGCACGAATAGATTTACAGGATGAGAATGCTGCGGCAGCCATTCCTGCACTCAGTGTATGGGGAATGATTGCAATGGGTATTCTTGTTCTCTGTTTGGGAATATTCTTTACCCGGACAAAAGTTGCATGATCAAAAATATATTCTGAATTTTATAAATCTTATACACACGCAGCATGAAAAAAGCTCTCCTTATTCTTCTGGTTCTCGGCAACAGTACCATCACTACCTCTGCGCAAAGCTGGCGAGAGTGGGCAACTTATTACGGAGGCAGCGCCCAGGATATCGGGCTCAACGTAACCACTGATTTGTCGGGCAATGTTTATCTAAGCGGGCAGACATTCAGTACTTCCGGCATTGCAACGGCAGGCGCGCATCAAAATACTTTTGGCGGTGGAAGCGATGCTTTTCTTGTAAAATTTAATTCGGCCGGCGTACGGCTCTGGGCTACTTATTATGGCGGCTCCGGTTCAGACTACGGCATGAGCGTGAAAACCGATGCAGCCGGAAATGTTTATATGGCCGGATATACTTCTAGTGTAGACAGCATTGCAACGGCAGGAAGTTTTCAACCCGCTATCAGCGCAGGAGCACCGGATGCCTATGTAGTAAAATTTAATTCCAGCGGAGTTCGGCAGTGGGCTACCTATTACGGTGGACCTGACTATGAACAGGGCCAGGCTATTGCAGTTGATGTAGCAGGCAACGTTTTCCTTACGGGGTGGACAAATGGCACTACCGGTTTTGCTACGGCAGGAGCTCATCAACTCACCAACGGTGGAGAGGAAGATGGATTCCTCGTCAAGTTTAATAGTACCGGCAGCACACAACTATGGGGAACATATTACGGAGGATATGTGAAGGACTATGCCATTGACGCAGCTACCGATGCCGCGGGAAATGTGGTGATATGCGGCCATACCGGAAGCCCCGACAGCATTGCTTCTGCCGGCTCGCATCAGCCTGCTTTCGGAGGAGATAATGACGCTTTTGTTGCAAAGTTTAGTCCCTCCGGCAATCGTCTTTGGGCTACTTACTACGGAGGGGCCGGCGCTGAACTTGTTGGCGGCATAGCCACCGGTCCCGGCAACGTCATCTACCTCATGGGGCAAACCGGCAGCTCTACTGCCATTGCAACAGCAGGTGCTTTTGATACTTCGTATGGCGGAGACCGCGATGCGTTTCTTGTAAAATTTGATTCAACGGGTACCCGTTTGTGGGGCACTTACTACGGCGGAACTGCCAACGAAGAAGGTGAAGACGTGGCTGTGAATGCGGCAGGCTATGTTTTTATTGCCGGCGATGTGTACAGTACCAACGGTGGTAATCCAATTGCCACACTCAACGGATTCCAAACCAACCTGTCAGGAACCGAGAATTTTTTCCTTGCCGGATTTACTCCCGGTGGCATTCGTCTCAACGCCTCTTACTTCGGCAATTTTCACGAAGAAGAAGGACATGTGGCCGTTAGTTCGAGCGGAGCTGCTTATATATCCGGGTATACTCCAAGCACGTCAGGCATTACTTACCAGGGATTTCAAAATTCTTTTGCCGGTGGAATCGATGATGCCTTACTTATAAAATTCACTACATGGGTGCCGGATACGGGAGTGGTGGTGCCGAATGATACATTTCCACCGACACCTACTGTTTATATACCACCTATAAAATGGTACACCATCTCTCTCTACGACTGGGGCGGCACTACCATATCGAATGCCTCTTTCAAAAGCTTTTCGCCGGGCCAACCACTGCCAGCTTCAGGTTCAGAAATCATTTCATTCACCTGCACTTTCAGTGGAAGCTATTCCAACAGCAGTGGTACTGTTCCTGTCGCCTGCCCAGCAACCTTACAGGTAAGGCTGGATTTTTTATCTGCGGAAGGAACAACGCGTTACTATAATACTGAAATGCTTCAGCTCGATCTTTTAGGTGGCACGCTGCCATCGGGTGTATGGCTGCGGGAAAGTCCTACGCTGGTATCTACCGGTTTAATTGCAATCACCGATATCGGAGGCGGACTATATAGGATTTCCAGTTTCTTTGATGTGTTTACTGAATTGAGTACGGACAATGGCAACTCATGGCACCCAAGTACTGATCAACCCGCGCATATAGCATTGCAGAATGACGTAACAACCAACTCTATCCCTACTCTTTCGGAATGGGGATTGATTGTGATGGCAGTGCTTATGTTTTGCACCGGAATATTTTATATCAGGAGATTAGCTTAAGCACTTAGCTAATTATATATAAGATTCCCCGGAATAGAAATGTTTCGGGGATTTTTATTGGTGCTCACGACACGCATTTGATTTAGTCTGTCGGGAAGGCTTGCACGACAGCGACTACGTCTTACGCAGCAAAAACATACGCTTCAAACTTATTATGACCCATGAATCAACGCTCCAATTGATTCAACCATGCTCACTATTTTTTCCTCCTCGTATGGAATTCTTCGGATCTGTTACTCTCCCCCTGAAACCAATAAACCAATAAACCAATAAACCAATCAACCATGAACCCATTTCGCTTCCACACCGACAACTTAGATGACATCCTTTTTGAGCACCGCAACAAAGAATACGGTGCTTACGAACTCCGTAAATCGCACGATGCGCGCGTGATTAAATCATTTCTTACAGCACTTTGTCTCCTCACTTTTTTAATCGGTGCACCCATTTTAATTCACCGTCTTTTTTTCATGAAAGCTGCTGCCGCACCTACGCTTTATACTACGACACCTGTTGAAATGAAAAATAATTTTGAAATCGTTCAAAATAAAATTCAGCAACCTTCGATTCCTGATCCGCCTTCACCAAAGCCCCCTGATGTTTCTGCGTACGCAGCTGTTACTGATTCTCTGCTGAAAAAACAGGATTACAAAAAAGATTCGTTGCTCAATACAAACGTTACACAATCATTGGCAAGCGTATCAACATCAGACACTACACAAGGTACCGGACAGAGAAAACCAATTATAGGTTCCGGAAAGCCTAACGATCTTACAACGGCTTCTGCAACTCCATTTAATCTTGCAACGCTTGATAAACCTCCGCTATTTCCCGGTGGCGAAGCAGCCATGCTGAACTTTCTTCAAAATAATATTCGTTACAATGCAAGAGCGAGAGAGGAAAAAATAGCCGGACGTGTGTATGCATCTTTCATCGTCAATTCAAAAGGAGAAGTGGAAGCAATCAAGATACTTCATAGTCTTGGCTACGGATTGGATGAAGAAGTGGTTCGTGTTTTGGGCAGCATGCCGAAATGGAAACCGGGTTCTTTCCAGGGAACATCAGTAAGCACGATCATGAATATTCCCGTTTCATTCAACATCATTCAATAAACGAAGGAATGATGCCGTTAATGCTAACATGAATTTGTTTAAAAGTATAACCCGTCTCTACCGGTGCGCCTCAGTGAAAAACTAATTTTGTTAGCCAATCCATCAACCCTTCTTTCATGATAAACGGAATTATTTTACAGATTACTCAAGCAACCGGACCGGCTGTTGATACAGTGAACCATGCCATTACCGGCACAGTTCCCCAGGTTGAACAATCGATTTCCCTCTGGGATTTGGCACAGAAAGGCGGTCCTATCCTCATTCCGATTGCTCTGCTTTCAGTTGTTGCCTTATATATTTTCTTCGAACGATTTTTCACAATACGTAAGTTTTCAAAAGTGGATTTGAATTTCATGAACCAGATTCGTGATCACGTTCACCATGGAAACATTGATGCAGCGCGTTCTTTGTGCAAAGTAACTGACAACCCGGTTGCGCGTATGGTTGAAAAAGGATTAATGCGTCTTGGTAAACCGATTCATGACATTGAAGTAGCGATTGAAAATGTCGGCAAGCTTGAAATCTACAAGATGGAAAAAAACATGGGCGTACTCAGCACCATTGCTGGTCTTGCCCCGATGTTCGGATTTTTAGGAACCATTTTCGGTGTTATCAAAATCTTTTATGAAATACATCTCCAGAACAGCCTTGAAATCGGAACGATCTCCGGTGGATTGTATGTAAAAATGATTGCCAGCGGTGCGGGGTTATTGGTTGGTATCATCGCTTATGCTGGTTACCAGTTTCTCGCTCATCGCATCGACAGAGCCGTGAACAAAATGGAAATAAATGCCGTTGAATTCATCGACCTTCTCGAAGAACCTGTAAAACACTAATTACTTTTTACTCCAGATCGAATGAACCTACGAAGAAGAAACCGGCAAGCCGGAGAAGTTTATACCGCTTCACTGAGTGACATCATGTTTTTCCTGTTGCTGTTTTTTCTCATCACATCAACACTGGCAACACCGAATGTATTGAAGTTGCTTCTGCCTAGTTCAAAGTCGAGCAGCCAGTCGATCAAACATCCACTTACAATTTCTGTTACAAGTGATCTTCAGTACGCGGTGAACAATACGCCTGTTGCGGAAGATCAGTTGGAAGCAACCATTGCAGCTGCCATCAAAGATCAAACAGATCCAACAGCTTTGTTGAAGGTTGACAAAACAATTCAGTTACAAAACCTGGTCGACCTGCTCGACATCGGCAACCGTTTAAAAATAAAAATGGTGCTGGCGACTGCTACATCAGATAAAAAACCTCACTAACGTGGATGCAAGTATTCGTTCCCGGTCGTTGATCCTGACTGTGCTTATCCACGGGCTGATTTTCCTGTTGCTTTTATTTTTCGTGATGAACACACCCGTTCCTCCTTTCCCTGAAGCAGGCGGAAGTGGTGGCGTACTTGTAAACATCGGTTACCTGGATGCTGCAACCGGTGAAATTCAACCGATGTCAGAAAACATTACGCAGGATCCAAATCCTGTAATTGATCAATCACAACCGAAAACCCAGGAAGAAAAAATTCTTACTTCTGAAAATGATGAAGCTGTTGCCGTGAAAGAAGTAAAGGTTGAGAAAAAAGATCTGAAGAAAATAAAACCGAATGTTCAGTCGGTAAAAGTTGAAAAGAAAATTGTTGTTCCTGTACGTGTTGTTGATACGAAGGCATTGTATCAAGGAAAGAATACCAAATCGACTTCGCAAGGAACTGCTTCAACAGGAGCAGGCGACCAGGGAGATAAAAACGGAGATCCATTTTCAAAATATACCGGTAAGAATGGAAACGGGACTGGTCCTGGAGAAGGCACAGGAACTGGTCCCGGCAAAGGTCCGGGTAGCGGAGGCGGAATTAGTTTTGATCTTACAGGAAGAAGACTTGTGCGCAAACCGTCCATTGATGATAAATCACAAGAGACAGGAAAAGTGGTAGTCAGCATCACCGTTGATAAAGACGGAAGCGTTACGGATGCGAGACCAGGCGCGAGAGGTTCGACCACAACAAGTGCTTACCTGTTTGGCAAAGCAAAGGAAGCAGCTATGAAAGCGAAGTTCAGCCCGAACCCCGATGGCGCTGACATTCAAAAAGGAACGATGACGTTTGTGTTTTTGGTACAGTAAACCTAAACCTTATATCTATGTTTACATCTACTTCCGGTAAAAAGAAATTACTTGTTGTTGTTGCAATTCTTTGTATGACCATTGTTGTTGCCAATTCCTTTCCGCAACAAAAACAGGAACATGAGGAGCCTGCTCCAAAGAATTTAAAAGTTCTTCCAAAAACCACTACGGGAGAAGAGGTTCGTCAAATCATGAAGACGTATTCAAGAAGTTTAGGTGTTCGATGCAACCATTGTCATGCCGGCAAAAAACAGGAAGGAGATCCGTTTATGAGAATGGATTTTGCTGCCGATGCTAAACCCGAGAAAGAAATTGCAAGGAAAATGATGGTGATGGTCGACTCCATCAACACTGTCTTTCTTAGTAAAATGAGTGGAGAAGATGATTTTGAAAAGATCTCTTGCGTAACGTGTCACATGGGAAATTTAAAACCTATGGTCAGTGTTGATTCTCTTCCCCAAAAATAATCAGAACAATTCCATCTGACCGTTTTTTGCCGGTCTTTTGAATAACGTAAAATCGTACTCCGGCATCCTGCGTCCCTGCATGTATTTCTTTTTTGAAATCACGAACAGTTGTTTGATTGCTTCTGCAATTTTTCCGTCACCACTCATTCTTTTTCCGTAACGTGTATCGTTCACCTGGCCGTTGTGACACTCTTTGATCTGGTTCCAGATTTTATCCGCAGCATCAGGAAGATTTTTGTACAGCCAGTCATGAAAAATATTTTTTATTTCTCCATTCAGACGAACAATAGTATAACCTGCCGTCAATGCTCCCCTTTCGGCTACAGCTTTTAAGATTTCAGGGATCTCTTCACTGTTCAGTCCCGGAATAATCGGTGCTGTCATCACACCAACAGGAATATTATTCTTTGACAACTCTTCAATGACACGCAACCTGTTCCTTGCTGTTGCAGTGCGCGGTTCCATCAACAATCTTAATTCCTCACGTAAAGAAGTGATGGAAACCATGACATGCACCAGGTTATTTTTTGCAAGTTCGGTCAGTAAATCCAGATCGCGAAGTATTAAACTGTTTTTCGTGATGATGCCTACAGGATTTCTATACTCAAGCATTACTTCGAGCAACGATCGCGTGATTTTATATTTACGTTCAAGCGGCTGATAACAATCCGTATTTCCTGAAAACATGATGGACTCGGTCTTGTAGTTTGGATTATCAAAATACTTTCTCAGGAGTTTTGCCGCATCGGGCTTCACAATAATTTTCCGTTCGAAATCAAGTCCTGCACTGAAGCCGTAATAATTGTGCGAGTTGCGTGCGTAACAGTAAATGCATCCATGTTCACAGCCCTGGTAAGGATTAAGGCTGTTCATCATGTGCAGATCAGGACTTGTAATCGTATTGACTATCTTTTTCGGATTTTCAATGTACACCTGAGTACTCTCATTAGTAATCAACGGCTCGTCCAGTCCTTCAATGTGCTCTGCAACCACTTCACGTTTCATAAAACGGTTGTGCGTGTTGAGTTGCGCCCCGCGACCTTTTAAGTAACTGTTATCGTCTTCTTTCATTTGCTATTTAATAATGAAGATTGAATAATGAATATTGGGTCAGCGTCTAACAACCTCGTCACTTAGTCGCTTAGTTACTTCATCACTTTAATTGATTGCAATACTGTCAAACTAGTTGACTATAATGTAATCAATATTTTATATCTTTGCTTTGAGAAAAAATCTTTCCATGTACTTCAGCTCCAACATTAAGTTATTACGTACTCGAAGAGACCGCACACAGGATGTGGTTGCGAACGAATTGAATGTAAGCCGTTCCACGCTGAACAGCTATGAAAACGGCAGCATTAAAAATCCGACACTCGATGCATTGATGTCGTTCTCGAAATACTTTAAAATGTCCATTGACACCATGGTGAAAGTGGACATGAGCAAACTATCGCAATTTCAACTGGCAGAATTAGAGAAAGGTCATGATATATATGTAACGGGCTCTCGGCTGCGCGTGCTTGCGACAACCGTTGACAGCCACAACAAGGAGAACATTGAACTCGTTCATTTGAAAGCAAAAGCGGGATATAAAAACGGATATGCTGATCCTGACTTCATCAAAAAACTTCCAACTTTCCAGTTGCCGATTTTATTCAATGACAGGAAGTACCGCATGTTCCAGATCACGGGAGACAGCATGCTTCCGATTCCTGACAAAAGCTGGGTGATCGGTGAATACCTCGAAAACTGGTACGATGTAAAAGACGGGCAAGCATACGTGTTGCTCACGCAGGATGAAGGCATCGTTTTCAAAATCGCTTACAACCAAATCAAAAAGAGCAAAAACCTGTTGCTGAAATCGCTCAATAGTGTGTATGACCCTTATGAAATCAATGTGAGTGAAGTGAAGGAGGTCTGGAAGTTTTGCAATTACATCAGCCACGAGATTCCTGATACCACACTCAGTAAAGATGGATTCCGTTCAGCGATCCAGAACATTGAGAAAAATATTTTTGACCTGAAAAAAAGCGTCATCGAGTTCGGGCAATAAAAAGTCGTTCCAAAGTACAATTCAGAGAACTGCTGTCATTGTTTTCAGAATATTTTCTTGCAGGAAAACAAGATTTGAGTAATCCGTACGTTCCTAAAAAATATCAGGTTTTGTTAATCTTAGTTAAGGCGATTTTTCATACTTTGCATTGCTTTACTTTGCATCATTAAAATTTATTTATGAAAGACGGGCGAATTGTTTTACTGGTTACATCACTCTTTTTTCTTTTTAGTTTTCACAGCGAAGCGCAACAAGCCTGGACGCTTCAGCAATGTATTGACTACGCATTAAGTCACAACATTTCCATTAAGCAATCGGAATTAAATACTGAGTCATCAAAAGAAACTTACCAGCAGAGCATCTCCGGATTTTTTCCAACTTTGAATGGCAATGCCGGACAGAATTACTATTTCGGGCGAAGCATTGATCCTACGACCAATCAGTTTACAAACAACGAAGTGAGGTCGAATAATTTTTCACTGAGCAGCAGCATTTCTGTTTTCGAAGGACTTCAGTTGCAGAATTCTTTGAAGCAAAGTAAACTCAATTACAGAGCGAGCCAGTTTGATCTTGCAAAAATCAAAAATGATGTTTCGCTGAATGTGGTGACGTACTACCTTCAGATATTGTACAACCGTGAACTCCTCAAGAGCACACAGGAACAGGTAGACGCAACGAAACAGCAACGAGATAAAACACAGCGCATGTTTGATCTTGGTTCTGTGTCGAAAGGAAACCTCCTTGATCTGGAAGCACAGTTCGCAGCAGATGAAGTTCGGTTGATAAATGCACAGTCGCAATTCGATCAGTCTGCGCTTTCATTGACTCAATTGCTTGAACTTGATTCTACAAAAGGTTTTGATGTGGTGGATCCGCGAATCGACATTCCCTCTCTGACTGTTGCACAACCTGACGTCAATACCATTTACACTGCGGCCCTCACCAATCAACCCGATATAAAAAGTTCAGAGTACAGAGTTATGAGCGCTGAAAAAGGATTGTCGGTTGCTCGTGGTGCGCGTTATCCAAAACTTACTTTTGGTGGATCGCTCAGCACAAATTACTCTTCGGCAGCGCAAGGAATAAATGGTTACCAGACCGGACCAAATCCAATTGTTGGTTTTACGCCCGATTCCACTCCGGTTTATTCTCCTTTTCCTGAGTTCACTCCTGTGCTCGGGAAAAAATCTTTCAACGACCAGATCAATGAAAATCTCAGCAAGTCAGTCGGGCTGAATTTATCCATTCCGATATTCAACGGATGGGCGACAAAAACGAATATTGCTCATGCACGGATTGGATTGCAACAGTCGAAGTTAACGCTTGAGTCTACAAAAAAATCACTGTATAAAAGTGTACAACAGGCTTCTGCTGATGCTGCATCCGCTTATAAAAGATATGGCGCGAATGACAAAAGTGTTCAGTCGATGCAGGAAGCGTTCAATTACAACGATCGTAAATATGAACTTGGACTCATCAGTACGTACGATTATTTATTGTCAAAAAACAATCTTGCAAAAGCAAACGCTGATTTACTCCAGGCGAAATACGATTACATCTTTAGATTGAAGATTCTGGATTTCTATCAAGGGAAAGCATTGACGTTCTGATTTTAACTGTACTGTTTAAAATAAACTATTTCGAATTGCGGATTTTTGATTGCGAAATGAAATTCGAAATTGCTAAATCATTTTTATGAAGAAGAAAAACAAACTACTCCGTTGGCTAATCATCATTGTCGTTGTACTGATCGTATTTGCCATCATCGGAAAAAAAGCCGGTTGGATTGGCGGTGAAGAGAAAAAACAAGTCAGCATCGAAAAGGTTGAAAAGCGAACCATCTTTGAAACCGTTTCTGCAAGCGGAAAAATTCAGCCCGAAGTGGAAGTGAAAATTTCTCCTGACGTATCCGGTGAAATCGTTGAACTGAATGTGAAAGAAGGAAACCGTGTAACGAAAGGTCAGTTGCTCGCCAAAATTCTTCCTGACATTTACCAGTCAGCCGTTGACCAGATGGTTGCCTCTGTAAATTCATCAAAGGCAAATCTTGAAGGCGCGAGGTCTCGCTTACAGCAGGCGCAATCGCAATTTCAAAAAACAGAACTGACGTACAACCGGAGTAAGAAACTGTACGATGAAAAATTAATTTCTCCGTCTGACTGGGAAACGATCAAGTCATCGTACGAAGTGGCGAAAGCAGAAGTGGATGCAGCGAAACAAGGTGTTGACGGTGCTGACTACAATGTAAAAAGTTCACAAGCTTCACTGAAGCAAGCCGAAGACAACCTCAAGAAGACAACCATCTTCGCTCCGGTGGATGCAACCATTTCAAAACTGAATGTAGAAAAAGGCGAACGCGTAGTTGGAACTTCACAAATGGCAGGAACAGAAATGATGCGCCTTGCCAACCTGAATGAAATGGAAGTGGATGTAGAAGTAAACGAAAATGATATTGTGAGAGTCAACACTGGCGACACTGCAACCATCGAAGTAGACGCTTACCTTGGTAAAAAATTCAAAGGTGTAGTTACGGAAGTTGCGAACTCAGCAAATACCTCAGGAATAAGCGCTGACCAGGTGACAAATTTCACCGTGAAAGTTCGCATTCTGCGTGAATCATATCAGTCTCTTGCTGATTCGTTGCATCTCAACCGAAGTGTTTTCAACCCGGGAATGTCTGCAACCGTTGACATACAGACCAAAAAAGTAATCGATGCGTTGTCTGTTCCGATTCAGGCTGTGACTACACGCGACACTTCTCAAAAAGAAAATATGATGAAGGGTGGAGACAACGGCATTGAGAATGATGACGAATTGAAAGTAACGACTGATACTAAAAATAAAACAACGAAGAAAGAAGAAGAAAAGAAAACCGAATGTGTGTTTGTGGTTGAAAACGGTAAAGTGAAAATGATTGCCGTAAAAGCCGGCATCCAGGACAACAGCTACATCGAAATCAAAGAAGGTTTGAAGGAAGGACAGGAAGTAGTGTCTGCTCCTTACAGCGCGATTTCCAGAACGCTGAAGAATGGTGATGTTGTGGAAGTGGTGAACAAAGAAAAATTGTTTTCAAAAGAAAAGAAGTAAATCCGAACTGATAATTCATTGAAAGAATTGCTGAGTTCATATCTTTGACTCAGCAATTTTTATTTCCACGTGGCACTCATCCTGAATCTTGAAACTGCAACAACGGTTTGCTCAGTCTCACTGGCGCAAGACGGAAAACGTCTGTCGTTGAAAGAAGTAAACGAAACGTATACACATTCCGAGAACATCACACGTTTTATTGAATCCGTTTTGAAAGAATCGGGAAAGAATATTTCTGATCTTGATGCTGTAGCTGTTAGCGCTGGTCCCGGATCTTATACAGGTTTAAGAATTGGAGTTAGCACAGCGAAGGGTCTTTGTTACGCTTTAGACAAGCCGTTAATTTCAATTTCAACTTTAGCTTCGCTGTCACAGTCGTTTTTAAGTTCAAAGTTCAAAGTTCAAAGTTCAAAGCTTTGCCCCATGATTGATGCACGGAGAATGGAAGTCTACTGTGCTGTTTACGATGAATCGTTAAGTGAAATAGAAAAGATTTCGGCAAAAATAATTGACGAAAATTCTTTTTCTGTTTTGCTGAAAAAAAACAAAATTTATTTTTTCGGAGATGGAGCAATGAAATGTAAAAACATGCTGGCTCATCAATCCAATGCGATCTTTATAGAGAACATCTTCCCTACTGCAGCTTCTATGATTTCATTTTCAGAAGAAAAATTTCAAGAGAAAAATTTTGAAGATATTGCTTTGTTTGAACCATTCTACCTGAAAGAGTTTGTGGATGGAAAAAAGTAAATCCTCAAACCAATTCCGCAATAACAGTTTCTCCTCCTACAACCTTCTGGTTCAACTGAACATTCACTTTTGCATTCAACGGAAGGAAAAGATCCACGCGTGATCCGAATTTAATGAATCCCATTTCTCCTCCCTGTTCCGCAGCATCTCCTTCTTTTGAATAACAGATAATTCTCCGTGCAAGTGCTCCGGCTATTTGTCTCATGAGAATTGGCGCACGCTTGTTTTCAACAACGACAGTTGTTCGTTCGTTTTCAGTAGATGATTTCGGATGCCAAGCCACGAGATACAAACCCGGGTGGTATTTGGAAAATGTGACCTTACCACTCACAGGATAACGGTTTACGTGTACGTTAATAGGTGACATAAAAATAGAAACCTGGATTCGTTTGTCTTTCAACACTTCGGGTTCTTCCGTGTTTTCAATCACAACCACTTTACCGTCTGCGGGAGCAATTACAAATCGTTCGTCACGCGTAATATTTCTTTTTGGATGACGGAAGAATTGCAGCACAATTAAAAAGAAAACAATGGACAACCCGAGAATCATCATCCTGAGTACATAAAAGTTTCCGAGAAACTGATCACTGATAATGTGCAATGCAGTCAACGCAAGCAGCGTGATCGTAAGTGTAGCGTATCCTTCTTTGTGAATAGTCATGGTGAATCAGGAATGTGAGAGCTTTAGGTAAGTTAGTACAAATGGAGCAGAAATAAAAAATGCATCGAACCGGTCTAGGAACCCTCCATGACCGGGAAGAACAGAACCTGAATCTTTAATGTGAATGCTTCGCTTGAACATCGACTCAACTAAGTCACCAAGAGTTCCTGTAACGGCAACTATAATTGTAATAAATATCCAGTCTGTCAAATTCAAATCTGTAAAGTAAAGAGAGATAATGTAAGCAATAAGAAGTGCGAAGAATGTTCCGCCAATGGTCCCTTCCCATGTTTTCTTCGGAGAGATGCGTTCAAACAATTTTCTTTTTCCGAATTTCACACCAAAAAAATAAGCTCCTGTGTCACTCGCCCACACAATAAAAAGATAACCAAGAACAACTCGTGAATGATACGATCCGGAAGTATCCAGAACACTATACTGAGAAATCAGGTTCATGAGTGCAAGCGGTAAAGCGAGGTAAATCACACACAGCACCGTAATGGCAATGTTGATAAATGGTTTTTCTGTTTCCCTGAAAAGTTCCCTGATAAAAATGCAAAAGAGAAGAGGAAGTAGGAGGAGATCCAATCCTGCCGGAAGGAATTTCATGAAGAACGAAAGAAAAATAAAAACCATGGAACCTATGAGCATTCCAAAAAGTTTTTGCGGTTGAATTGCATTTTTCTCACACCACGTATAAAACTCCCACATAGACATCACGGTGATGAAAAGAAAAAGAGCGCTGAATGAATATTCATTCCAGAGGATGGCTGCTACCATCAATCCACCACCTATAAAACCGGTTATAAAACGTTTCGCTAAATTGCTCACAGGTTGTTTTGTTCAATTAAAAATTTTGCTTTCATCACATCCGTGTCTTTCACGTACAACTCAACATCACCCATGGTAATGTATGTTGAATCCTTCCTGTCCACTGCAAATGATTCAATATTATTCTCTGTCAACAATGCTTTCACTATTTCGATGAGGTGACTTTTTTCAGAAAAATAAATTGGCTGCCATCCTTTTTGTGTCATCGGTTTCAGGAATGTGAAGAATCGTCCACTAAGAAAACAAAAATTTCTTTCGGACCATGAGCGCCAGTTACCAGCGTTTTCTCAATATCTGCCGTTCGGCTGGGTCCGGTAATCGATGCGATCTGTGATGGAAGTTGTTCCTGGTACCTTGTTCGAATTAACTGTAATGCATCTTTCAGGTCTTGTACAAGTTGCGATGTATAAGCAACTACAAGGTGTGTTGTCGGAATTACAACCAAACGTCTTCCGGATTGTTGTTTCGAGGAAACCATTACGCTGCCCAATCGCGCCACAAGAGCTTCACACAATGTGATGCCTACCATTCCTTCTTCAAAATTTGTATCTTCTTTTTTCTGGTAAGGAAATCCGCACTGATCCATCAGGTCGGTTAATTTCCTTTCCCAACAGAAAAAATTCTTCCAGTTCTTTTCTTCAGCAAGAGAAATAATATTTTCCATGGCATCCAATTCGTTTTCACAAAAAACGAATTGACCTCCAATTTTCGTGAATGCTTTGGCAAACTGTTCTTCCGGACTTCCTTCAGAAGCCTGGTACACGGATTTCTCCCAATCCACATTCGGAAATGGCTGACTCGTTTTATGAATCAACGCATTCCGGATTTTTTTTAAAACTTTTTCGCGTGGGGTGCTTTCCTCCATAAACTACGAATCCACCTAAGGTAAACGTGAATCGCAAATAAAGAAAAATATTCTTAAAAACCTGTTATGCAACAGGCGGAGTTGGAGGATTGTTTTCAACAGCGGGAGGAGCTGTTGGTTCAGCAGCAGATTCCGGTTTTTTGTCTACACCATTTAAGCTGCTTTTTCCATTTGCAGAAGGAAGTATTTCCGTTTCTTCGTCCCATTTACGCTTTCCGAAAATCTCCTCAAGATCTTCTTTAAAGATTACTTCCTTTTCAAGAAGGCGCATAGCCAAAGCACTCAACTGCTCTTTATGCCTGATCAGCAAATTCTTTGTCCGGAGATATGCTGCATCAATCATCTTCTTGACTTCTTCGTCAATTGCTTCAGCTGTCTTCTCGCTATATGGTTTATTGAAATTATATTCCTGCTGTCCGGTCGAATCATAAAAACTGATATTCCCGATGCGATCATTCAATCCGAAAATGCTGACCATGGCATATGACTGCTTGGTAATTTTTTCAAGATCACTTAATGCACCTGTTGAAATCGCACCGAAGATGATTTCTTCCGCAGCACGACCTCCAAGCGCAGCACAGATTTCATCTGTCAACTGTTCTGTGGTGGTGATTTGTCTTTCTTCAGGAAGGTACCATGCAGCACCCAATGAATTTCCTCTCGGAACAATGGTAACTTTTACGAGCGGATGAGCATGCTCAAGCAGCCAACTTACTGTTGCATGACCAGACTCATGGAAAGCAATTACTTTTTTCTCGTGCGGAGTGATGATTTTATTTTTCTTTTCTAATCCACCGATCACGCGATCGATGGCGTCAAGAAAATCTTGTTTCTCAATAGCCGTTTTTCCCTTTCGTGCAGCGATCAATGCTGCTTCGTTACAGATGTTTGCAATATCAGCTCCGGAAAATCCGGGGGTTTGCTTGGCGAGAAAATCAATGTCAAGCGTTTCGCTGATCTTCAATGGTTTTAAGTGAACATTGAAAATTTCTTTTCTTCCGTTCAGATCAGGCAGCTCAACAAAAATCTGGCGATCAAAACGTCCGGGTCTGAGCAAGGCACGATCGAGAACATCAGAACGATTGGTTGCACCGAGAATGATGACACCGGAGTTACTTCCGAATCCATCCATCTCAGTCAACAATTGATTGAGTGTACTTTCACGCTCATCATTTGCACTGAATGAAGGCGATTTTCCACGCGCACGACCAATGGCATCAATCTCATCAATGAAAATAATACAAGGAGCTTTTTCTTTTGCCTGGCGGAACAAATCACGAACACGCGATGCTCCGACACCAACAAACATTTCCACAAAATCAGATCCTGATAAAGAGAAGAACGGAACCTGCGCTTCTCCCGCCATTGCTTTTGCAATCAACGTCTTTCCTGTTCCCGGGGGACCAACAAGAAGCGCTCCTCTTGGAATCTTACCTCCAAGAGTAGTATATTTTTTAGGGTTCTTAAGAAAGTCAACGATCTCCATCACCTCAACCTTCGCCTCTTCCAGACCAGCTACATCGTTGAATGTAACTTTCACCTGCAGATCTTTATCAAACAAAGTAGCTTTCGATTTTCCGATGTTGAAAATCTGGCTTCCGCCTCCGCCTCCACCCATTCTCCGCATGATGAGAATCCAGATGAGAACGAAAAGTCCGAGCGGAAGAACCCAACTGAGTATAGTATCCCAGTAGCTTTTATTATCCGGTTTATAGTTGACGCTAATTTTATCTTCACGGGCAAAATCCTTTTCCGCCTCTGCTAATTTCTTTTCGAAAAGTTCAGCAGGACCTGTATAGAAAAAAAAGTGCGGTCCGGTGTTTTCCACATTTCCTAAAGACTTCGTCCGGACGTCTTTGTATTTGTCGTCCTTTAACCTATCGTGCTTGATGGTGATATGAGCTACATCACTTGTGACAACGATTTTATCCACATCATGTGGCAGAAGCATATTCTGCTCAAAGTATTCGTAGGTAATTTCATGCTCGCCTCCGCCCCATTGAAAAAGTTGGGTGACAATCAATACAACAATGATGATTCCGTAAATCCAATAAAAGTTGAATCCGAATTTGGGAGTCTTCGGTGTAGGAAATTTCTTGCCGCCTCCTGCCTTCTGTTTTTGATCTTTGTTCTCTGTATCCTGGTTCTGCTCGCTCATTAAGTCTGTCTTTCAAAAATTTTCGATCCTATTTTTTCAAACTTGGTGCCATCAATTAATAGCAGCCATATAGTCACATTGGTATAAAATTACTGATCAGTTGGTGGATGCAATCTGCTGGATTTCTGCGTCAGCCCAAAGTCGTTCGATTCCGAAGAACTCACGTTTCTCTTTGAGAAAAATATGCGCAACCACATTTGAATAGTCAAGCAATATCCACTCTGCATTGGTCATTCCTTCTTTGTAGAGAGGATCTTCCTTGGTTTTGGTGAACACATATTCCTCCACCGAACGCGCAATCGCTTCAATGTGTGTCCTCGAATCAGCATGACAGACGATAAAAAAATCAGTCACTGCATTTTTCAGGTTACGCAAATCAATGCACACAATCTCTTTCGCCTTCTTATCCTGCATCCCAAGTACAATGTTATCTTTCAATTGCTCGGTATCGTTGGAAATTTTTACCGATTTTTTTGTTACTTTTCGCGGAGGAGATTTTTTTGTTTTAAGCATTCAGAAAGGTCAATCGTATTGTTTGGAAGTTGAATAATTCAGAAGCACAAAGGTATTAAAAATAAAATAACAAAGGTTTAGGAAGGACCGCTCGCAGAAGCATAACCCAAAGATGGACAACCGTTTACAAACTCTTTTCACCGGCAGGTACATTTCATTCTTAAAAACGGTGGATTCCACAAATAGTTACGTGGGCGATTTACTGGCGAAAGAACACCTGCTGGAAGGTGCTGTCATAGTGACGCAGGAGCAAACTGCGGGACGGGGTCAGGCAGGTAAACGGTGGGAAGCTGAGTTCGGGAAAAATATTCTCATGAGTATCCTTTTTTTTCCTGTTTTTCTCAAAGCCCAAAACCTGTTTATGCTTAGTAAGGCTTTCTCATTGGGTATTTATGATACTCTGAAACCCACACTCGGATCCTCTG
Organism: Bacteroidota bacterium; assembly: GCA_043742705.1. GTDB lineage: Bacteria > Bacteroidota > Bacteroidia > AKYH767-A > 2013-40CM-41-45 > JAPLDA01. The sequence goes on along the minus strand of JAYTXY010000115.1, from coordinate 5,584 downwards.
TAAAAATAAAATGGCCAAACGACATTTATGTCGGGGATAAAAAAATCTGCGGAATGTTAATCGAAAATTCAATCCGGAATCCGAATATCAACCACACCATTCTTGGAATTGGTTTGAATGTAAACCAGGAAAATTTTTCTGCTGAAGTTCCCAATCCTGTTTCTCTGAAAATGATTTTGAAAAAAGAACAGGATGTGGATGATTACCTGTTCGCTTTGTGTAATTCTCTTGAGAAGCGCTATCTCCAGTTGAAATCTGGTCATGACGACCAGATCAATGAAGATTACATGGATGCTTTGTATCGTTTCGGAGAGTCACACAACTTTGAAAATGACAACGAAAAATTCAAAGCAAAAATTACAGGTGTTGCGGAAGACGGAAAACTTTTTCTGAGACGAGAAAACGGATTGATTGAAAAATATGATTTCAAAGAAGTGAGATATATTATTTAATCAAAAAAAATTCTCACTTGTGAGCGGTTGCTGTTCTGTTGTCGGTATGCTGTCCGTCCTTTACAACATAGGTGAGCGATATTGTGCTGTTGTTATTAAAAACTCCCGAACCTTGTATGGTATCTCCATTGACAATGTTTTCGGGAATCGATACTGAACTTCCTGAAATGTTAGCAAGGACAAATGTTCCAGCTCCTTCAGCATCAAAATTTTCTATTTTAATTTGTGACGCACTACTACTTCCTGCAGTAATGCTCATGGTAAAATTAAGAGTACCTGCTATTGGCCCTGTTGATTGACTACTCCAAGTTCCAAGAAATTTATCACGATCAGAAGTAACAACAGAAGGATCGGTTGTGCTATCCTTTTGGCATGCTTCGAAAGTCGTTGCAACCAACGCAACGAAAAGAACCAGTTTATAGATGTTTTCAGTTTTCATTTAAAACTTTTTACTTCAATCTTTCCTTCAAATCCAACCGAAATTTTCGTGCCACATCTTTTGCAATATCGTATCCTGCATCAGCATGACGAATAACTCCCATTGCAGGATCATTATTCAACACACGCTTTAATCTTTTTGCAGCATCATCGGTTCCATCTGCAACAATTACCATCCCTGCATGAATTGAATAGCCAATGCCAACACCTCCTCCGTGATGTAATGAAACCCAGCTTGCTCCACCTGCCGTGTTGATCAGTGCATTCAGCACAGGCCAGTCTGCAATAGCATCGCTGCCATCTTTCATGGCTTCTGTTTCCCGGTTAGGAGAAGCAACGCTTCCTGTATCCAAATGATCACGACCAATTACAATTGGTGCTTTCACTTTTCCGGATTTTACGAGTTCATTAAATGCAAGTCCTGCTTTTTCCCGTTCGCCCATTCCCAGCCAGCAGATTCGTGCAGGCAAGCCCTGGAAGGCAATCCGCTCCTGCGCCATTTTAATCCAGCGTGCGAGTGATTTATTTTCAGGAAAGAGTTCGAGAATTTTTTTATCCGTTTCAAAAATATCTTGCGGATCACCGCTCAATGCTGCCCAACGAAACGGACCTTTACCTTCACAAAACAACGGGCGAATAAATGCCGGTACGAATCCCGGAAAATCAAATGCATTTTTTAATCCGTTAGCAAGCGCTTGTCCGCGAAGGTTGTTACCGTAATCAAACGTTACAGCTCCTTTCTTTTGCAGACCAATCATCAGCTCGGTATGTTTTACCATCGTATCCAAAGAACGTCTGATATATTCCTTCGGATTTTCTGTACGCAGAACTTTTGCTTCATCCACAGAAATTTTTTCAGGGAAATAGCCAATCAATGCATCGTGTGCAGAAGTCTGATCTGTTAATGTATCGGGTGTAACGCCACGTTCAACAAGACGTGCAAGTAAATCAACAGCATTGCAAACAACACCGATTGAAAGTGATTTCCCTTCCTTTTTGTATTTCAACGCACGATCAATGGCATCATCAATATCAAAACTTATTTCATCAATGTATTTTGTATCAAGGCGCTTTTGAATCCTCCACTCTTCCATTTCAGCAGCGAGACAAACACCTTCATTCATGGTAATTGCAAGCGGCTGTGCTCCGCCCATTCCGCCAAGTCCGGCAGTAACATTCAACGTATTTTTCAGTGATCCGCCAAAATGCTGACGAGCAACTTCAGCGTAGGTTTCATACGTTCCCTGTACAATTCCCTGTGAGCCGATGTAAATCCAGGAGCCTGCAGTCATTTGCCCGTACATCGTCAATCCTTTGTCTTCCAGCTTGCGGAAATTTTCCCACGTAGCCCAATGAGGAACGAGCATGGAGTTGGAAATGATTACACGCGGAGCATCTTTATGTGTCGGCAAAATACCAACAGGTTTTCCGGATTGAATCAACAGAGTTTCATCTTCATTCAGATCGCGCAATGCTTTTACGATAAGATGAAAACATTCTACGTTGCGTGCAGCTTTTCCTGTTCCTCCATACACAACTAAATCTTCAGGACGTTCTGCAACGTCAGGGTCGAGGTTATTATGAAGCATACGCAAGGCAGCTTCCTGGATCCATCCTTTACAGGAGATTTTATTTCCTGTCGGAGTTTTTGTTTTGCTGAGGTCTAATTTTTCTGAGGCTGTTGTTTCCATTTTTCCTGTATCGAATTCCTTTGCTACTAATTACGAATTAATACGAATGTACGAATGAGTAGATAGTAAACCTTATTTCTTATTCTCCTTGTCTTGATTCTTGCGTCTTGAATCTTGTTTCTCCTTATAAGGGCAATGCCTGCAACCGCTCTGGCAACAGTATCCGCGCTTCAAATGATATTTTTCTGTGAACACAATGTAGCCTTCTTCACTGAGGTAATAATCTTCTTTGTCAAATTTATCGGTGAATGGCATACTACGAATTACTAATTGATACGAATATACGAATTACGAAATGCATGATTACTTCATTCCAACGCGGAATTTATTCGGTTCACAAAATTATTCTTTTCATTACGAAGTGCAAAGACATAACTTTGAAGCGTGACTCTTGTCCTGAAGAAACCTGCTTTTCAACGATTAAATAATGAGCTTTTTGAAACAAAGAAGCTGACTGTTTTTGTTTTGCGCGATGACCAGGTTCATCCGTTTATCTCGGGTAATAAGTGGAGAAAACTGAAATATAATGTAGAAGAATTCAGGAAAGGAAATTTCAACTACCTCGTTACTTTCGGTGGCGCTTTTTCCAATCACATCGTTGCAACGGCAGCAGCGGGAAAAGAGCTTGGGATCAACACCATAGGAATCATACGCGGAGATGAACTAACGATTGATTCAAGCCCGGTCATTCACTTTGCGCATCAGTGTGGAATGAAGTTGATTTTTGTAACTCGCGAAAAATACAGAACCCTGCGTGAAGATTATTCACTATTGCTTTCTGCGCTTTCGGCTATAGGTTCATCCTTTTTTATTCTTCCTGAAGGTGGCTCCAATGACTTAGCAATTAAGGGTTGTAAAGAAATCGTTGATGATATTCCCATTGACTTCGATTACATCTGCTGTGCAAGCGGAACAGGGACTACGCTGTCAGGAATTATTCAAAGTTTGAAAACTGACCAACAAGCAATTGGAATTTCTGTTTTGAAAAACGAAACTCTTTTGAATGACATCGAGACAAAATCCGTTGGGTCGCAAAATAACTTTCAGCTTATTCATGACTATCATTTCGGAGGATATGGTAAATCGACAACTGAGTTGGAAAATTTCTGCGAGTCGTTTACCAAAGAAAGCGACATTCCTGTTGAGCCCATTTATACAGGAAAATTATTTTTCGGAGTACTTGATCTGATAAAAAAAGATTTTTTTGAAGCCGGAAAAACAATTGTAGTCGTTCACACAGGAGGGATTTTTACTTTTCAAAAAAAATAATTTTTCCGTGAACCTTCTTTCACTTTTTGCGTAGTAGAAAAGAAGTATAAAATAATCCAACCCTCCACTCGTTTATCTACTATGAAGTCCAGATTACTCCTCACCTGCTCTCTCTTCCTCTTTTCTTCAGTTCTGCTTGCGCGTGATGGCGAACGCATAAAACGGGAGGACTACATTGCTCTTCATAAAGACGATGCCGTAAAGGACATGAAAAAAACAGGCGTTCCTGCCAGTATCACACTTGCGCAAGCATTGCTTGAATCGGAAGACGGTAACAGTACACTTGCTACTGAAGCCAACAATCATTTCGGGATTAAATGCGCTGACTGGACAGGTCCGTCTTTTACCAAGGATGATGACACCCGCGATGAATGCTTTCGTAAGTACAATTCCGTACTTGAATCATATGACGACCATTCCAATTTTCTTCGAACACGTGATCGATATGCATTTCTTTTTTCAATTCCTGTTAACGATTACAAAGGTTGGGCAAAAGGATTGAAGAAAGCCGGCTATGCAACCAATCCTCAATATGCTGATCGCCTGATAAAAATCATCGAAGACAACCAGCTTAACCTGTTAGATGAAGGAAAAGATATTCCATTGCAACCTACTCCGGCTTCTGAACCGATGGCCAGTACACAAGCGACTCCTGTATTTGAAACGAAAAAACCGGAACGAAAATTTTCAGTTTCGTCCAACGAAGTAGATATTTTCGCGACACGAAAAGTGCTCTCCAATAATGGTGTTGCGTATGTAATCGGTAAAAAGGGAGATACATTTAAAAGCATTGCGAAAGAACTGGAGCTTGGTCTCTGGCAATTACCGAAGTATAATGAACTGAATGATGACAGCCCGATCGTTGAAGGGCAAATCATTTACATCAAACCGAAAAAAAGTGAAACGTCAAAGACTTGTTACGTAGCAAAAGAAGGTGACACGGTTCATTCAATTTCCCAACAGCTCGGGATCAAGTCGAAGTGTATTTACAAATGGAATAATCTTTCGGAAGGTCAGGAAGTTCAGTCAGGACAGAAGATCTGGTTTCAGAAACACAAAAGTTAAAACGCTTCTTCCCCGCCTTTCGCTTTTTTCATACGGCTCAGAATTCAATCTTCGCAATGTATAGTTTGTTCTCCCGAAAAGCCGGGAGCAAGAGTGTTTCCGAGTCAATCTGTTTTGCTGAATGCGGAACTACGGAAATGTTTTGAAGCTCGTTGAAAAGAACATCGGTATTTTGTTTTCCCGTTCCGTCAATGGTTGTAATGAGTACGGACGATTCCTGCTCAATGTACTTGTTGTAAATACCGTACACCTTTCCTCCTGAAATTGCCGAGCAATACGATGACAAATAACCCGCGTCATCCGTTGAGTTCTGATCTTTTGAAACGGAATTTCCCCAGAGAATGCTCCCATCAGGATTTACAGACAATACAATGAGGTTCCCAAAATGATAATAGCGGTGAGAGATGTACGTCTGCGTGTAATAATCCCAATACGAACTGGATGTTTCGTAATACGACTCCGCGAGAATGGCGGCTCCTCCATCTTTGCGGAGTATTAAACGATCGATTGTGTAGTTCGTGAGCTCTTTGCTGCTGATACGTCTTTCTCCAAGAAACTTTGAAAGAAATCCTGCACCGAAAGCCGAACTTTTCACAGAAGTCTGAGACGTGCTGTCTTCCTTAACGGAAAAATAAAAAATTCCGCTCGTTGAATACGTAGTTTGATCCG
>JAYTXY010000114.1:0-10125 GCA_043742705.1 Bacteroidota bacterium | reverse complement strand
CTGTATTAAAAGATTCCAGTGTACCCACTTTTTCAAAATCAATAAGTGCTGCATCGCTTAGCGCAGGTTTAATAACAATATGTCCATTCTCCATATAACGTGCCGGCCTGGTATATTCCTCCAGCACATCAATGGGAGAGAAGGGAGCTTTGTATTCATAAGGATACGTTCTCACTACCGGTAATCCGCCAACCAGGCATTCGAACGATTCAACCTTCATTTTCTTGTTATGATAACCCAGGATGATGTTGTCCATTCCCGGTGCAACTCCACAATCCATTACTGCTGTCACGTTATTTTTTTTTGCCATTTCATCCAGCAAAAAAATATCTTCATTGAAAAAGGAAATGTCGACAATATTTTTTCCTGAATTGATCACAGTCTTCACCATTTCAAAACCCATGAAGCCGGGAACAGCACCAACCACGAGGTCTGCATCAGCAATCACTCTTTTAACTTCTGATTCAACAGAAAGGTTTGCAATCAGCGTTTGAATATTGGATGCTTTTTTCAGTAGCGAAAGATTTTTTTCACTTGCATCCACAGATGTTACAACATAATCTTTACTAAGGTCGGTTGCAATGGTTCTGCCGACCTGTCCTGCTCCGAGTACAACAATTTTTTTCATTTCAGTTTTTTGAATTGTGCGTGAAAGTAGAAAATTGGAATTAATTTTTGAACGATTTGCTAATTGCGAAATCGCTACATCAATTAGGAGTTAACAATCCGTCAATTTTTGTCCTTTAAAAAATTTATTACATTGCGTGCTTCAACTTTTAACCAGCAAAACTCTATGAGCACAACTACTAACAATGACAGTGGCCATCCACGCGGTTTGTATCTTCTCTTCTTTACAGAAATGTGGGAACGGTACAGCTATTACGGAATGCGCGCCATCTTTATCCTGTACATGACGAAAGCTATGTTCATGACCGGTGCCGATGCATCCAACGTGTATGGAAGTTATACCGGGTTAGTCTACCTCACCCCACTGTTGGGAGGATATATTGCCGATCGTTTCTGGGGAAACCGAAAAAGTATTTTGATCGGTGGCATTCTGATGGCGATTGGTCAGTTCCTGATGTTTGTCAGCGGGAGCAGTATTACAGATGGAGTTCAAAATGCATCTTCCGTTTCCATGATGTGGGCAGGTTTGACTTTCCTGATTATCGGTAATGGTTTCTTCAAACCGAATATTTCTACCATGGTTGGTCAGCTTTATCCAAAAGGAGATCATCGTATTGACGGAGCATTTACAATTTTCTATATGGGAATTAACCTCGGAGCATTTTTCTCACCGCTGATTTGCGGAGGAGTCGGTGATACCGGAAATATACATGACTTCCGTTGGGGCTTTTTAGCTGCTTGTATCGGAATGATCGTCAGTGTTATTTCATTTGAGTTGCTGAAGAATAAACATCTCAGAACTCCTGATGGCGTTGCTGTTGGAATGCCAAAGCAAAAGATGGATACCAAAACACTTTTAACCATCGTAGGCTGTGTAGGTTTGATTTTCTTCCTGATGAATTTTAAGTCGTTATTCAAAGTTGATTTTGATATCACTGCCTATTTAATTTATGCCGCCATTGTCGTAATGCCTGTGATTATCTTCAGCGATAAATCTCTTGTCAGTGATGAGAAGCAGCGTATCAGCGTTATTTTTATTCTCGCTTTTTTCGTGATTTTTTTCTGGGCTTGTTTTGAACAAGCGGGCGCTTCACTCACGTTGTTTGCCGATACACAAGTAAAGCGTGACATTCACATGTTTGCTCCGGGCTGGTTAATTCTCATTTGTTCACTTGCCTTGGGGTATTTTCTCGTGAAAGCATTGTCCTGGTTTTTTGAATGGAAGAAAAATACTCAAATGATTATTCAGGTAGTTGTTGCCGCAGCATTATTGGTATTATTCTTTACAGGATACATTCCTGATTTCGTGAAAGAAGAATTCCCGGCTTCATGGTTTCAATCAATCAACCCGTTAGGAATCATTGTTCTTGCACCGTTCTTTACGATGTTCTGGAATGCGCTGCATAAGAAAAAACTCGAACCATCATCTCCTATGAAGATGGCATTTGGTCTGTTACTGGTTGCACTTGGTTATGTGGTAATCGCTTACGGAGTTCACGGAGTTGATTCGCAAACAAAGATCAGCATGTGGTGGTTGATTGCTTTGTATATCATTCATACAATGGGAGAACTCAGTTTGTCGCCAATTGGTTTAAGTATGGTTTCTAAATTAGCTCCTCTTCGTTTTTCATCATTGCTGATGGGGACGTGGTTTCTCGCTAATGCCGTGGCAAACAAATTTGCGGGGACCTTGTCTGCGTTAATTCCTCCCGGTGCAGGTGAAACTCCTGCTGAAGCGGCTGCAAAAATCCCTACATTTTTAGGGATAGAGATCAGTAATCTCTTTATTTTCTTCTGTGTGTTTATTGCACTGAGTGGCGCAGCTGCATTCATTCTTTTTGGAATGTACCGTTGGTTGGAGAAAAGGATGCATGGAGTTCATTAGGAATTAGTTCATTAGTTCACTGGTTCAATTGTTAACAAACTAATGAACCAGTGAACTGATGAACAAACGGTAAGTGAGCTTTCAATTTCTACTTATTCCTGACAGTTTTGTACATTTGTAAAACAAAACTGATTCTCAAGCGTTGAGAAGTAAAATTATTGTCATGCAATTCAACTCTAAGCAATTTCTTATTTCGCTAAGTGTACTTTTCTGTTTTTCATTTTTCTCATCTGCTCAGGCGCAGGAAAAGAAAGGTGAAAAAATACAATGGATGAGTTTGCAACAGGCAATGGTAAAACACCAGGCTCAACCGAAGAAACTTTTCGTTGATGTATTCACCAAATGGTGCGGTTGGTGTAAACGAATGGATGCTACAACTTTTGAAGATCCGTTAATCGCTGATTACATGAGCAAACATTATTATGCCATTAAGTTCGATGCGGAAACGCACGATACGATCAGCGTGAAAGATAAATTATACATGTTCAAACCTGAATATAAATCGAATGAATTTGCTGTTCAGATGTTGAATGGATCAATGAGTTACCCGACATCAGTTTATTTCGATGAGAACCTGAATGAAATCGGACCTGTTCCCGGTTATCTTACCGCTGAACAATTGCTTCCTATCCTGAAATATTTTGCAGAAGATATTTACAAAACAAAAAAGTGGGAAGACTATCTGAATGAAACTGTAAATGCAAAAAAATAACGACTTACTCAATTAACTCAATCAACCGGTTAACTGAGTAAATTGAGTTGAGTAAGTTGAATGAATAAAAAAGCCATCTTTCCAGATGGCTTTTTTTTAACTAAGAAGGGTGGATGATGGGGCTCGAACCCACGACCCTCAGAATCACAATCTGATGCTCTAACCAGCTGAGCTACAACCACCATGTCGCCCACCATTGGTGAACGGGCTGCAAAAATATTCAAATATTTTATCCCTGCAACTAACATTGATAGATATTGATCTAATTCAATTCATGAATGTCTCATATGGAGCATTTGTTTTCAGCTAACTTTGCAATGGAAATTCAAGATGGAAAACAAAATCACATTGAATGTTGACGGTATGACGTGCACCAACTGTGCGCTCACCGTAACAAAAGTCCTCGAAAAAGGAGGGCTGAAAGATGTGAATGTAAGCTATGCAACAGGCGAAGTTACGTTTGATGAAGCTGAAGCCGGCAAGATTGAACGTGCTGTAAAGGACATCAAGAGTCTTGGCTATCGTGTGGTTAACCCTCCTGATGATAATCATGAAACCGCTCATGATCACGATCATCACGGACATAATCATTCATCATCATCTTCAACTATCGAAAAAAAATTCTATTGGAGCCTTTTGTTTTCAGTTCCGCTTTTTCTGCACATGGTTTTACCGTTTCATTTTTTACATAACCCTGTTGTGCAGTTAATTCTTTGTTTGCCGGTGATTGCAATCGGTGTTCGGCATTTTGGAAAAAGCGCGTGGCTCTCAGTAAAGTCAGGTGTTCCGAACATGGATGTGTTGATAGCAATCGGTTCGGGAGCAGCTTTTGTTTACAGTGTTTTCGGACTAGTCTTGTATTACGGCAACCCGGAAGTCAGTCATTATATTTTCTTTGAAACCGCTGCCACCATCATCACGCTTGTTTTACTTGGTAATGTGATTGAACACCGTTCTGTCAAACAAACTACAACGGCAATCAATGAACTCAGCAGGTTGCAGGCATCGAAAGCAAAAAAAATAATACATCCGGAAAACGGACATGAGCAAACGGTGGAAGTGAGCGTGAGTGAAATTGAAAAGGGAGATTTGATACTTGTGAATGAAGGAGATAAAATTTCTGTTGATGGTAAAATTACCTGGGGTCATGTTACCATCAACGAATCGATGATTACCGGTGAAAGTTTACCGGTCGATAAAAAAAGTGGTGATGATGTGACAGGCGGAACGATCGTGAATGGTGGATCATTGAAGATGATTGCCGAAAAGATCGGTAAAGAAACTACGCTCGCAAAGATTATTGAGTTGGTAAAGCATGCTCAGAATACAAAGCCTCCGATACAAAAGTTGGGTGATAAAGTAAGCGCCATTTTTGTTCCTGTTGTACTCCTTGTTTCCGTTCTTACGTTCATCATTTCGTTTTTTGCTGTTCATATTTCAATGCAGCAATCATTGATGAGCAGCATTGCCATTCTGGTAATTTCCTGTCCGTGCGCCATGGGTTTAGCAACTCCTACAGCCGTGATGGTAGGAATCGGGCGCGCAGCGAAGAATGGTATTCTCATAAAAGGAGGGGCCACACTGGAGAGTTTTGCAACCATTAAAACAGTTGTGTTTGATAAAACAGGAACACTCACCACGGGAAATTTCAGGGTTAAAAAAATTCATTCAGAAAATACAGATGAAGAAACAGTTCGCGCTTTGTTATATGCTTTGGAAAAACATTCTTCTCATCCAATTGCAAAATCAATCTTAAATGAATGCAGGGTAGCAGCGGAGAAGCATGAAGCGATTCATTGGAAGGAGATTGAAGAAGACAAAGGTGTCGGTGTGAATGCAACGGATGAGAAAGGCGATCTCTACAGTGTCGGTTCGTTCCAGATGGTGAAACATCTTCAATATGATTCGTCTCACAGCATTTATCTTTTGAAAAATAATGAAGTGATTGCAGCCGTTGATCTGGAGGATGAAATAAAGAAGGATGCAAAACATGTCATGAATGAATTGAAACGGATGGGAATTAAAACAGTAATGGTAAGCGGTGACCGTAAAAGCAACTGCGAATCGGTGGCAAAGGAATTAGGAATGGATGAAGTGTACAGCGAACAACTGCCTCAACAAAAACTTGAACTGATCAGCCGTTTCACGCAAAGTGCTCCAACTGCAATGGTAGGAGACGGAATCAACGATGCGCCTGCGCTTGCAAAAGCAACGGTAGGTGTTTCACTGAGCAATGCAACACAGGTTGCGATTCAGTCTGCGCAGGTCATTTTGCTCAATGGAAACGATTTAAAATACCTGTTGAAAGCAATACAAGTCAGCAAACATACATTGATGACTATCCGCCAGAATTTGTTCTGGGCTTTTTTCTATAACGTGATTGCCATTCCCATTGCTGCAGCAGGGTTTCTCAGTCCCATGATTGGTGCCTTATCCATGGCTTTCTCCGATGTGGTGGTGATTGGAAATTCAATCCGTCTGAAGACAAAAAAAATATTCTGAGATCAGTTCTGCTTTTGTGAATTGCAGGGATTGATGTAGGTTTGAACGAAATTTTTTCTGAATGCCTGATTCTGCCCGACAGTCAAAACGTAAAATTCTTTTTCTCACCAAGTGGTATCCTACGCGCTATGATCCGCAGATGGGAGTATTTATTCGTAAGCATGCATCGGCAGTTGCAAAGTTTTATGATGTAGCAGTACTCCATGTTTTTTCAGATGAACATCTCCGTGAAAAAAAATATGAATTGGTCGCGACACGGGAATATGATCTGGAAACTGTTCTTGTCTATTTTAAAAAGTATCCGTCATCAATTTCAATTCTTGCCAAGGTTGTGAATTTCTCAAGGTATTGCTCCGCAACATTTACAGGGTTGAAATACATCAGGAAAAATTTCGGAGATCATGACATCACGCATGCATACATCCTTTTGAGACCTGCTTTAACGGCCTATTTTTTAAAACTGTTCAGGAGAAAACCCTTTGTTGTAAGTGAGCAGTGGTCAGGATTTGCAACAGGAAAATACAGTCGAAAAAATACGCTGGAAAAATTACTGACGAAGTTCATCATCAAAAAGGCCGATGCTGTAACAGTGGTTTCTGAATTTCTGAAAAATCAGATGATAAGAAATGGATTGAAAACTGATTTTAAGGTTATTCATAATATCATTGAGTCTCGTCATTTGCAAAGCAATGTTCTTGTTGGCGAAAAAGTCAAAATTCTTGTCGTTGCTGATCTCGTTGATGAAATAAAAAATGTAAGCGGAATATTAAGAGCAGTCTCAGAAATTGTTTCTTCTCAAAAAAATATTGAATTAAATATTATTGGTGACGGAAAGGATAAAGAGAAATTACAGGAACTTGCTTCCTCATTGAATTTATTGAATACGTCTGTTTTCTTTCATGGATTGAAATCGAACGATGAAGTCTATCAATACATTTTAAGTTCCGATTTTCTCGTGATGAACAGCAACTTTGAAACATTCTCATTGATTTGTGCAGAAGCCATTTCCTGCGGAAAACCTGTTGTCGCGACACGTTGCGGTGGTCCGCAGGAATTTATTACAGAAGAAACCGGAATGCTGATTGAACCGGGTAATCAGCAGCAACTTGTTCATGCAATGCATCAGATGATTTCGGGATTCAGAAATTACTCACCGGAAAAATTAAAACAACTTGCACGAAGTAAATTTTCTTCTGAAATTATCGGAGAAAAATTCCGAAACGTGTATGAAACTTTACCTCGTTCCCGGTAACGAATCCTTATCTGTTTACACTTGGTTTCTCAGTTGTTTAACAGTGTTATTCATGTACTGCACAGAATCGCTCTCATTCTGCTAAATTTGACAATTTAATGACTGATTCAGTGTAAATAAATCGTCATTTACTTTGCACGGTTCAAACCTTTCTATAAATTTGTCAAGAAAATTACCAAACCAATTCATGTTTAACTTAAACCAATAATCAAATGAAAAAAAGTTTACTCATTGCCCTCGCGGTTGTGTTTGCTGTTTCGGCCAATGCCCAACTTCGTCAGAAGCATACTTCTGAAAAAGTTAGAACAGCAAAAAAAGGAGCGGTTGAGACAGCGGTCGTGGAACCAGCATCAACGGTTCTTCCTGCTCTTCTCAATCACAGAAGAAATTCTGCATCAGCAAATCAGACCCAGTCTGCGCCTGCTGATGTTATTACATTATGTACAGTTCAAAATTACACAGGTGTTCGTGATCCGAATTCTTGCCTCGTTTGGTATGATCAGACTGTGAATTCAGTTTCTTTTACTCACCGTTCACATGCTGCTGTAACGTTTGATCCGAATTCAAACTATTTCAGGTACGATGTTTCTAAAGATGGTGGTAACAATTGGGACATTAACCAAGGACCTATTTATAGTAATCCTTCGTCCACTCCTGCTTACCTCGGACGTTTCCCTCAGGGTCTTATTGTAAATCCTTCAGGCGGCTCAAATCCTGACAATGCGTTTTTGGCTTACGATGGTTTATCGTATGGTGCAGTAGATGCTTCCGGATTTTATCATGCTCGTGGAGCTGTTCAGGGAGTTGGAAAACTTGATTATTCAACCAACACACAGGGTTTTGATACGTTAGCGCCTTATGTTGTTTTCTCTCCTGACATGTTTGTTGTGAAGAATACAAAGGACATCTGGAAAGTAGGCCAAATGTTTGGAACGTTCGAAGAAGGTTTTCCTGTTCGTGATTCTCTTGTGATTAAACATGGCGTTTGGAATTCAACTTCGAATGATTATGATTTTACAACGAAAGCGATCTATCTTTCATGTGATACTGAAAACTTAGGCGGAGTGTTGGATTTGAACGTTGTTTTTAACGATGCAGGTACAGTAGGATACATTGCCATGGTTACCAACGATGATGTTGCATTAGACATTTATCCTGATCAGATTTTGTACCCTTCTGTTTTGAAAACAACAGATGGCGGACAAACATGGTTTTATCCTCAGACAGGAACTCCTCATCCTGATATTATTAATGTGTCTACGATTGTTGATACAGTATTGTATCATGATCCTACTGCACTGTACGGTACAACATTCGATTTGGATGTAGTAATGGACGGTAGTGATAACTTACACATCATTACTGAAATTGCTTACTCATCAGGATATGGTGTTTACATCGGTGACAGTATATCAGCAATGTTTGATATCTATACAGAAGATCAGGGTGCAACCTGGTTGGCTCAGATGATTGCAGAACCTACTACCTTCAGCGGAGTCTTTGGAGCAAACACAACTGCACAACCAAACAGTACGCAATACAATCGCCAGTTCGCTTCAAGAAACTGGGATGGAAGCATGTTATTTTTCAGTTGGTTTGATACTGACACCATTTATTACGGTGTAAGTGCTGACGATAAGAACAACAAGAATCCTGATTTGTTTACAATCGGTTATGATGTAGCCGCAGGACTTTGGACTGATACTATGAACCTGACCCGTGGAGGTGATGCTTACGGACAGTGTGCGTTTGCTTATGGTTCGTATTATGTAATCGATAGTACTTACAGCGCAACCAATGGTTCTTCTACAGGCAATGTATTTTCAATTCCTGTTGTGTATTGCAAGCCTGAGAACAATGCAGAAACAAATGGAATATTTGATTGTTTCTATGTTCACAACGCAAACGTGGATATGACAATAGCAAATCGTACGTTGACTCCGCTTATTATTCCTGCTGCTCCAGAACATGTTAGTACAGTGAGCAGAGCGCATACATTCAGTGTTTCTTCTAACTATCCGAATCCATTCAATGGAAAAACTTCGTTTAACGTGAGTTTGAATTCGTCTTCAGATGTAACAGTTGAAGTAAGCAACATGTTGGGAGAAATTCTTTCTTTCAATAAATATTCTAACCTGAACAGTGGAAAACATACACTTACAATTGACGCAAATAAATTGTCAGCAGGTGTTTACTTCTACAAAGTAAGAGCTGGTAACGATCAAGTAACTAAGAAAATGACTGTTCAATAATCCTGAGCAATCGTTCGATTAATAAAAAAGCCTTCACAAATTGTGGAGGCTTTTTTTATTTAGTGTATTTGCTCTAAGACTTAATCAACCAATGAACTAGTAAACTAATGAACCAGTGAACTAACCCAAATCAAAAAGCGAATTCACGCCAGGCGTTCTTTCCGTGGTAAATCCTTCTGCATATTTAGCATTGATCTGTCGTCCCATTTCCATAGAGCGACTATAAAGAAATTCAAGAAACTCTTTTGAGGAAATGGCTGTTTTGGGTTCGGCAGAATCAGGATTGTAGAATTGAGATCGAAATGCTTTTATCGAATTCATTTTTCCTTCAATAAATTCAGAAATGTCAACAGCAAAATCAGGCTTGATGTACCGATCCTGAATGTAATGATAAACAGTTTTTGCTTTCCATGTTTCCTGCTTTTTTCCGTTCAGCAAAGTCTCAACCTTGATAAGCCCCGCAAGAAATGAAGCATCAACTACAAGTTGAGCTGCTTTCCCGTGGTCAGGATGTCTATCCGAAACAGCATTGCATAGAATTATTTCGGGCTGGTATTTTCTGATCATGGAAACAACAGGCAATTGATGCGCCTTGTCGTTTAGAAAAAATCCGTCAGCGAATTTCAGATTTTCTCTCGTGGAAACTCCAAGGATCTTTGCAGCTTCCTTCGCTTCTTCATCGCGCAGTTCAGCAGTGCCTCTTGTTCCAAGTTCTCCGCGTGTTAAATCGACCATGCCGACTTTCTTTCCTTGCTGAATGTGTTTTAAAATAGTTCCTCCACAGGAAAGTTCTGCATCATCAGGATGTGCGCTAAAGATAAGGATGTCGAGTTTCATTTGTTTTAATTTTTAATTTTTAATTTTTGATTTGCGAGAAACAATAAGGGCGTAAAAG
>JAYTXY010000113.1:0-6426 GCA_043742705.1 Bacteroidota bacterium | reverse complement strand
GGAAGAAAACCCAACGCTGCATCAAGCGGAAAAAACTGCATGTCCTTTTTTCCGGCTCCTGCTAAGTTAGTATAACCGCATTCATAGAATCCTGTATCCCTTAAATGTATATCATTAACCACTTGCTCTCCCGGAAGTGTAAAGCGATTTATATCCACAATGCCATTTGTTTTTATTCTAATGAAATAGTTTTGATAGTTTGAAGTCCCGATGTCTTTCGAATATCCTCCTGCAACTATTGAACTGTCCAGGCTACTTACATCAACAGCGTTGGCATGTTCTTCAGCACTTATGCTGCCAATAGTTTTTGTCCAGATGGTGTCGCCTGTTGAGTAGGTTTTAATAATCAGCAAATCCTGGTTTCCATCAGCAAGATTGGTTTTGTATCCTGCCAACACAAAATTTCCATCGGGAGAAATTGCCACTGCATTAATAAAAACATCATCAGTCAGATTCAAACTTTTTGTCCATTCAACTGTTCCTGTTGAATCTGTTTTTACCAGAAAGGCTTCGGAGTTTCCGGTCGGATTGCTGTAACTGTTTCCGGCTAGAATAAATCCTGCATCAGAAGTCTGGCGAACGGAATACAAAAAGTCCCAGTCTGTTCCGCCAAATTTTTTTGTCCAGAGTGTATCACCGTTTTTGTCAGTGCGAACAAGGTACCCATCGTAATTGTTATTTACGTTGGAGCTGTTAGTATAACCACAGAAAGCATAGCCGCTGTCAGAAGTCTGAAGAACGGAAAACGAACGGTCAATGTTATTTCCTCCGTAGACTTTATGCCATTGAAAATTCCCGAGGCTGTCAACTTTCACTGCATAAAAATCAGCGGATCCTGCGCCCGCATCACTGGCAGTTCCTGTGACAATGTATCCACCGTCAAATGTTTGCTTCACGCATCGTCCTTCATTGTACAAACCAATTCCGAATGTGCGCTGGAATTTTATCTGCGCACCGTAAGTCAATGCTGAACTTAAGAGAAGAAAAAGAAGTATGGATTTTTTTTTCGTCATCGTCCAAGATTAAAAATTCCTGTAAACAGTAATGGATGCATGTTCAGATGTGGCTGTATCAATATTGAAGAGTGAATTGATGTAATTGCTTCCGATTGCAACGGTATATCCGTGATGGAAATGATGCGAATAAAAAATACCGGAACCAAAGGTAGTGTAGCCGCCATAGGAAACTGTGAGCGCAAGTAAATTATTTTTCCAGGTGTAATCTCCGTCAAGATGAATGAGTGGAAAATAATCGCCATTCAGTATGTAAGCCATTCCGATTCCAGCGCGCAGGTTGTGTTGACCGATTGCTTTCATGTAACTGACTTCAATTTTAGCAGGAAGAGTCAACGTGTAAGTTTGGTATTTTCTATGAGTGAGAAAAGGCTGAACAATGGCGCTGTCAATCGTAATAGTTGTACGGATCGTGTCACCAAAATCAAAAAGACTGCTTACATCAACACCGTTGAAACGAAAGATTGTATCTTCCTTCAATGAAGTCGAATTTTCATTCCATCGGATGAAACCAAGGTTGCTGATGCGCGCAAAGAAGAAGTGTTTCTTTTTAATATTCGCCTTGAAAAATAAATCGGTGGAAAGTCCGAAACCGTTGAACGAAGCGAAATTTTTGTGAAGTGAATCGCTTCTGTATATTTCAACGTCTGTATTTACATCAAGGTATTCACCTGCATCTTCTGTAAATAAACTTGCGTTGTCTGATTTGATGCGAAGCAATTGCTGGCCCACGTTGAAACCAATGGAAGCGCCTGCTTCAAAGGTTCCGTATTTTTTCTTTGTGAATTTTGAAAGTCCGAAAAGCAGCTGCTGGTATTTCAACGACAGGTAATTGAAATCAGAAAAGTCGGCTGTTTTTCCTGCGTAATTTTTATTCCCCCTGAAATACACTTCAAACAAGTCACGGGAAAATGTTGAGCTCACATGGTTGATGTTTTTCATTCCGATGAACCAGCTTAAATCTTTGCGTCCAAACAACGAGTCAGGCTTGTGTGTGAAATAAAGTTCTGTACTGAATTCTCCTCCGAGTCGATTCTTGTCATCAAGTTTTTTACTGACTTCGTCTTTCATTGCATCTGTAATGAAGCCATTTAAAAAATATGTCTTTGCAAGTTGATTTGTAATTGCATTTGATGCAAAGGAAAAGTCAGCAGTCACCAGCAGCGTGTTCGGATGCTCAGATGTTAGTGGAGTAGAGGCCAAAGGCAAACCTGATTGCTGCGCGGAAAGCGAAGCGGAATAAAAAAGAAAAAGTAGAACAGGGAAAATTCGCTTCACAAATCAGTCGATTAAATACGTAGCGTCAGCCACCAGTTTCAGGTTGAGACGATAGGTTGAATAAATTTGAAAGTATTGAGGAAAATCAGGAGTCGTAAAACTTGCGCGCAACGAAATATTTTTTGCGTGGAATATCCGCTCTTTTCTTGCAGCATCTACAAACACAGGAATTTTTGTTCGCTTCGGAGAAGTTACAAGGAAATTTGCGTCCACGTTGGCTGCAGCAATCTTTCCGGAAACAGGAAGTGAGTCTAGAAACTGATTGTTCGCGTCCAGCAATATCAAATGAACATCTGCTTCAAACGGAAAGCCGTTGTCAACGATCAATGTGAATGTTCCTGATTTCACAGGATCGTAATCACCATTGTTTTCAAAACTGAAAGCAGTTGTATCAGCAACAGTAAGATGATCGGAAGCGAATGCAAGCGGCAAGTTCACTTTTGTTTTCACATTCAGTAAATAGTCGCTGTAGACAAAGTCGTTGCTGCCGGAAATATTTCCATACGGATTTACATTCACCTTCATCGCATAAGTCATTCTATCGGGCATGTTCTCGAGGAACGATCGCAGGTTTGAGTTACTATTGTCGAGCCGGACAACATAGTTCGTTGGATTCACCGGATATATCGGATCTCCGCTTTCCGAAGCACGGTTGATATTCAGTGTCCGGTTCATCAATTGCGGAGCGTTGAGATCAACGAGTGAATTAGTGCGCGAATTGAAACTCTGCATCTTATTAACGATCGCCTGCGCATCCACACCAATGTTATTTTCAATAATCAACTGCATGGTCGCAGCTTTCAGCCTGACACTTCCACTTTGGATGATGTTGAACAGATCGTTACTTTTTGTTGTGGGACCTTCATCAATCTCAGCTTGTCCGAGAAATCCTTTTGCATAGTAAGGAACAATCGTCTGCAAATCTACTTTTAGATTGATCAGCGTATCTCCTAGAAAAACTGTTGTGCTTGTTGAGTTCGTATCTGTACGCGCAATAATATTGTAACTTAACGTGTTCACTAAATTGCCTGAAGATCCTGTCAGATCAATTTTATAACCTGACATATCATAAGATCCCGAATAATTTATAGTTCCTCCCGGCGGTGCAGGATCCATGATAATCCGAAACTGGAAAGGAGTTCCATGAAGTGTTGCCTTTGGAATGGTGTACGTGTAAACAACTTTTGCCTGGAGTTTATTCTGCGCTTCAACATGCAGGAAACCCGACTTGATAATGACTTCACGAAGTTCGACTCCGGAAATATTCAGTGTTAGATTATTGTTGGAGCCATAAAAAAGAGTATTCGCTCCCAATGGAAAAGATGAAAAAGGAAATATAAAAACCGTAGGAAGTGTGGTGTCACGAATTTGAAACAAGGAATCAATGTTGGATGTGTAAAGATTGCCTTCATACACGAGGCTCACTGCATGTGTGCTGTCGTCCTCCATGAGGGAATCGGCAATAAAATTCTCTACGCCAAGAGAAGCATACACCAACGGTCCTAACAGGTTTACTTCCCATTGCGGACGTTCGTTTTCCTCTTTGCATGCGGTGAACGCAGTGAAAATGAGCAAGACAAAAAAAGCTGTTCGTATTAATTTCATTTCAAGATTTACCAAAGGTGCGAGTTTCTAATGAAATGGCGAAAAAAAGCGCTAAGCATCGGCATTTTGTTTCCTGTATTTTTTTCGCACCAAAATGAACAAGTAGGTGAGTAGAAAAAATAATAGTGAATACCCTGTCCACTGGAACCGTCTTATTTTACTTTTTAATTTAGCATTTGTAAGCAAGAGTGCATCAAGTTGTTTCACAAGTGTGTCGGTAGCATGCTGTAGGTTGCTCAGTTGCTCATTGTTCTTCAACATGTCATAGTTCGTGTTTACTTTTTGATAGCTTCTGAAATCAACAACGTGGTTGAGTGAACTGATAATGCGGTTGTCAGTCTCGATGATTTCAGAAAGAGCGTCCATGGTTTTTTGCATGTCTTTTTTTGTCTTGTTCCCAAAGAAGCCGCTCTTCTTTTCCAGAGAACCTGAGTAAGCTTCGAAGCGGGCTCTGCGTATGTCAATTAAATCGTGCAACTCTTTCCGATCAGTTGATGAACCTTGCGCCATTGTTTGCAACACGAACAAGCCAAAGAACAAGAAAGCCAACATTATTTTTTTCATGAGAGAATTTGTTTGGAATTCACAAAGTACGAAAGAAGATTTCTTCTGATCAGAATTTATTTTAGTTAGTATCAAACTGAATAGATCAACTTTTACAAATGCTGAACGAGATGAAAAACCAGTACATTTGCAAAATCATTTTCGATTAGTAAACCCCGTTTCCATTTCCTGATTCGTAATTAGCGTATGATTTCATTCAACAAGACAAAACTCTCCAACGGATTAACCGTGATTGTTCACGAAGATGAATCCACTCCGTTAGCGACCGTCAATATTCTGTATAAAGTTGGTGCTCGTGATGAAGATCCTGACAAAACAGGATTCGCTCATCTTTTTGAACACCTCATGTTTGGCGGATCTGTCAACATTCCGGATTATGACAGTCCGCTGCAAGTCGCAGGGGGAGATAACAATGCATTTACCAACAACGACATTACCAATTATTACCTCACACTACCGGCACAAAATCTTGAAACTGCTTTCTGGCTGGAGAGTGACAGGATGCTGAGTCTTGCTTTTTCTAAGAAGAGCCTCGATGTTCAGCGTAATGTCGTGATCGAAGAATTCAAGCAACGTTATTTCAATCAACCTTACGGTGATGTGTGGCTGTTGCTTCGTCCGCTTGCTTACAAAGTTCATCCGTACCAGTGGGCGACCATCGGAAAGGAAATTTCTCATATTGAAAATGCAAAGCTCGATGAAGTGAAATCTTTCTTCAATACATATTACAGTCCTGATAATGCCATCATGGTAGTTGCAGGGAATGTGAAAACTGAAGATGTGTATCGCAGTGCTGAAAAATGGTTTGGCGAAATCAAATCAAGAGGAAATAATGCGAAGAAATATCCCGAGGAGCCGAAACAAACGGAGCGAAGAGAACTTACCGCTGAACGGAAAATACCATATGACTCCATTTACAAAGCGTATCATTCCTGTTCACGTCTCGACAAAGAGTTTTATGCGCTCGATTTGCTCACCGATATTTTATCACGCGGAAAATCCTCCCGTTTATACAATGAGCTGGTAAAAAAGCAGAAATTATTTTCGGAGATCAATGCTTATACAACAGCCGATTTCGACAAAGGACTTGTTGTCGTAGAAGGAAAATTGGTAAAAGGTGTTTCGATGAAAGATGCAGAACTCGCCATTGACAACGAGTTGAAAAAAATAAAAGAAGAGTTGATCTCTGATGCTGAAATTGAAAAAGTAAAAAACAAAGTGGAGTCCACGATGGTGTTTTCGGAAATTGATCTGGCAGGACGTGCATTGAACCTTGCCATTGCTGAATACATGGGAGACATTAACCTCGTGAATAACGAAATTGAATTTTACAGAGCAGTTACAGCGGAAGATATCAGGAAGCAAGCTGCCGATGTTTTCAGGGACACAAACAGTTCTGTACTTTATTACCTGGCAAAAAATAACTGATGGAAATGATTCAAACAATCGACAGAAAAAAAACTCCCGAGCCGAAAGACATCGGAGTAATCAAGATACAGGAAGCGGAGAAGTCAACGCTGGACAATGGTATTCCCGTGTATTCAGTGAATGCAGGTTTCCAGGATTTAATAAAAGTGGAATTGTTCTTTAAGAATTCTTCTTTTGATTTTTCCGTTCCGCTTGTCAACACTGCCACCAATAGGATGTTGAGTGAAGGCAGTAAGAAACATTCTGCATTGGAACTTGCGGAAATGATTGACAGCTACGGAGCATTTTATGAAACGGAAGAATCGTCTGATTCCTGTTCTGTTATTTTATTTACGCTGAATAAATACCTTGATCAAACACTTCCGATACTCCGGGAAATAATAACCGAAGCTGTGTTCCCGGAAAATGAACTTGCAACATTCAGGCAAAACTTGACGAAGTCGTTCGGGTCGCGGCAGATTGTTTCTGCCAGACGCAGACCGACCGCCTGCTCGGAAAGCGCATTTCTGACCGCTACATCCGTCAGGTGACAAAGCTC
>JAYTXY010000112.1:0-16379 GCA_043742705.1 Bacteroidota bacterium | reverse complement strand
GGTAATGCTTAAGGCAGTTGCGCCGGTTGCCGGGCGAATGGTAATTCTATTACTTGCACTTGCACCGCTTATTAAAGGAAGTGATAAAGGGAAAAGTTCAGGCGTTGAAGCATAGGTTGATTGTAATTCAAAAGTATAAGCTCCGGTAATAGGGGCACATCCACTAAGTACCGTAAGCGCATTTGTAATTGAGGTATAAGTTCCTGTTGGTCCAACTGAATATGTACCGGGACTTGGGCAACTAAAGCTAAGAACAGTAAACTGATCAACACCTATATCAGTAGAACCAAAATCACTCTTTGCAGTTAATTTAATTTTAACTGTACTTGAGGTGGTTGTTCCTAATGGAACAGTAACCAATGTCCAGGTAGAAGCGGTTGTAAGGTTTACCAATGCTGAACCATAGCTTGATCCATTATCAGTTGATAAAAACACCTTAAGGGAATCTGCTCCTGATGTATTACTATAAAAAAACTGCGCAACCTTTGATTGCGAAGTGAAAGTAGATAAGTCTATTGTGGGAGTAATCAAATCTCCAGTAGTACCACTAACCGCATCAAAGGTATGAAACCTGGCAGATTGTGTTGTACCAGAAGCACCGGTTGGTGAATACGCACCGCTGGCTGATGACCAACCGGTGGTAAATGTATTCATTTGCCATTGATTGTTTCCCGTTCCAACAGAACTCCAAGCAGGTGATAAGCTAGAGGCAGTTGTCCAAGCACCATCAAAATTTTGAGAAAATACTGTTGTCTGTGCGTTCACATTTGATGCGAAGAGTGAAAGCACTGCGCAACTTGCAAGAAGCATCCAACGATTAAAACCCGTTGTTGTACGTGTTGATGGGTAGTTGTTGTTTTTCATGTTGGTAATTGTTAGATTATTTATTTTAGTTTATTTGTTTTCGGTGTGTGCAAAAAAAAATGCATCACAGCAATAGCTGTAACACATGGTCTAGTAGAAATAAAATACTGAGTGTAAAGTTTCACGCAGATACGTTAAGTTAAGTTTGTTTCGTGTACTAAAAATCTCCCCTGTTGATGCAAGGAAGTGTAAAGATGAATTATTTATTTCTTAAATCCAATATTTATTTTTTAACAATCAGGACTAAAATGTTAAACAGTTTAATTTCCCATTTCAAATCGCGGTATAATGATAGAAACAAAGATTTTGATTCGCAACTTTTTTATCGGTTATTTCTTAACAATTTGGTGAATGGCGGGGTTTTCAGGGTCAATTTTTAGTTCAAAGTTCAACATTCAAAGTTCTGAGTTCAAAGTTTCGGTTTATTGGTTCATCGGTTCAGTAGTTTAGTAGTTTAGTGGTTTATTGGTTCAGTGGTTTATTAGTTTAAAGAACCATGTTGCAACAACTAACAACTAACAACTAACAACTAACAACTAACAACTAATTCAAAACCCAATATTCGCTCCAATGTTTATCGTCATTCTTTTTCCCCGGAAGTATGGTTGCGTGTAACTGTTTACATCGATGCCGTGATGATCTGATGCAGTCACTCCACCGTTAATAAAACAATCGTTGATGATTTGATACTGTGCTTTCACAGCGAACTCGGTAGCTTGCCAGTACACATATTGTAAGAACGGAACACCATGTCCGCTGCCCGATCCTGCCTGTCCATCATACGCATATTCAGGACCTTTTTGTGCAACAGAAATTGACGCCTCCACAAATAATTTCGCAAGCGGTTTGTAACCCGCACTCAGAAAAATTTCCTGTGCATTGTCACCTAAATAATGACCGAGATTATACAGGTTGGAAGCAAATGTTGAGGTCTTCACATAGTGCCGGTACACGATCGGATTTGTGCGTGTGTATTCAACTGTGAGAAATAAATTCTGCACCATAAAGTTGCTTACACGCGCTCCTATTTTTCCACTGAAAATGTTCGACTGTGTTTTCGAATTGAACATGTTGCTGAATGAAATCTCATCAATAAAAAAAGACGTGTAGAGGTGTACATTTTTAATCTGCCTCGAGCTGATGTTAAAATACATTTGGGAATTTTCACCGAGGTAATTGCTGCCAGCCCCACTCAAAGTATGGTCAATCGATTTGTAAAAAAAGAACGGCACCAGGTAAGCCGGCTGAATGTTTTTGTCGCTGTAGATAATCGAGTTTCCGATTGACACGTTAAAGTTCTTCCATGGAGTTACCGTTGCCATGTTGGCAGCAAGGTATTTCGGTTGAAAGTTGAGTCGGGTTCCGGGATTGTTCACGAAAATGTTGGCGCTGTCAAGCACCTGGCTTACCAGCCAGCCGTGGACGTAATGAAAGTCGAGCCACTTCACCGGATGAATGTGAAGGGTAAGGTGTGCAAAAGAAGGTGTGCGACCGGAGAAAATATTGGAGCCATGATAATTGTCGCCCCACACAAAATTGTCTTTGATGAGTCCCACGCTTCCCCATTTCCAGGTGTAGGTTAATCCGCCACGCATCTCGCTGTAATCTCCCTGTTCGGAAACGCCATCTACTTTGTATTCCGCCCCAAGGAACTGGTTCAGGTAGCCGGGTGAAGCAAGGCGCTTGTTTTCATGGTTGTCGCGGAGGCTGGCATAGAAACCAAAACTCTTTCCCACGTAAGCAAACACTTCGGCTCCGGCTGAACGGTGATACATGTTATGTATGGTATCGTTTGCATACAACGTAGCACCGAGGATTGGATTGAGTGAAATGGTAAACAACGAGTCTTTGTAAAAGAAGAGGTCGTAACGCTTGTCGAAATTCTTATCCGGCTTCAACTCCTTGTTATAGTCTTTGAGATAAAAGAGGAGTTCCTTTTGTTGCCGGGAATTGAGCGCTTCTTTTTTGCTGTCTGCTTCGCGCAGCTTTTCTGCTATCAACATACGCGAATATGGTTTGATGGCAGTATTGAGTGTGATGACCTGGCCGTTTGCCAACTCATCAAGAAAATCATAAATATCGGTATTCGTAACGTGTTGGTAAACTTCCTGTGCATACGTTTCAGTACTGTTAAAAGCGAGAGCACAAATAACGGCTGTTAAAAAAATGGATGTAAGGATTTTTGACTGAAACCTTACTGTTTTGGGTAAGTTCTTAGTTCTTAGTTCAACGTTCAAAGGTTTAAAGGACATCAGGGTCATAAAGTGGTGAGGTGACTGGGTGACTAAGTAACTAGGTGATTAAGTTTATTGAGTGGATTAAAGTGAGTATGAGAAAGTGGGAGAGTGGGAGAGTGGGAGAGTGGGAGAGTGTGGGGGTGTGAGGGTGTGAGGGTGAGAAAGTGAGAGGGTGAGAGAGTGTGAGGGTGTGAGGGTGTGAGGGTGTGAAAGTGTGAAAGTGGGAAAGTGTGAAAGTGGGAGAGTCTACCGGAAATTAAAATTTGAAGTCATGCAGGAGGCATCCATTTATGAATAAGCAACACAACCGTTTTTGAAATAGATTCCTACTGAATGACTCAGGTATTATTTATTCGTTGTAAAACTATTTATCCCTGACTTAACTTTACCGGCTATGATTTCACTTAGTCACTTAGTCACTTAGTCACTTCGTCACTTCGTTACATAGTCACCCGGTCACTTACTTACTCCTTGCCTTTCTCACCAGGATATTCACAACGGCATGGAAGAAATATTTCACATCCGTAAAGAAAGGATTTTTCTCGTAAGCCAGCAGGTATTTCATTTCAGATGCCTGAATCTCCTCAATTGTTTTCGGAAGGTCCACATAGAAAGGAGGAATAAGCCCTGGTTTATGATTGATCCTTTTCTCTTTCAACTCAGCCGAATAGAGGCCAAGGTATTGTGCGCTTAACGGACGAACACCCACCAGTTTTAAATCACCTTTCAGCAAGTTGTATATCATCGGCAATTCATCAATCCAGTATTTTCTGAAAACCTTTCCAATAGAAGACACTCTGAAATCGTCTTTCATCTTGCCACCTTCAGCGAGGTTGTTTTTAGCATACACGTAATGCTGAATGAATTCAGAATACGAATGCATGGTTCTCATCTTGTACACGTAAATGATCTTGCCGTTTTTACCATGCCTGCGCATCTTGAAAATAGGACCGTATTTCAGTTCGTGATTAAACAGCGGATGCTTAACTTTCTTCACCGCAAAGTAAAGGTTGTTGCCGATGAACTCTTTTTTCACTACTTCAAATCCTGCTGCGTACAAACGGCCAAGTGTTTCTGTTCTTGACATCACTTTGTTACGACCACCTGTCAGGAAAAAATAAAACTGGCGTGTAACCGGAAGTTTCGGAAATACTCGTTTTAAAATAAAGTCGAGTACGTAATAAATCTTGTTGAGAACAGGAGGAAACTTTTTAAATATACGCTGTCTGCGGAGGTATTTTGTTTCAACACAACCGACAAACAATCCACCATCAGGTAAACGATGATTGACAGCAGAAAAGAATTTGTTAATCTCCTTGATGTCATTCACACGTTTCAGGTTGACAATTGCCTTTGTCGTTTCAGAAAGCTGGTTGATACTTTCACTTACTGAAGTGCGAAGAACAGCTGTCGTAGAATCAGAAAGGTCGCAGTGCTGTGAAATAAATTCACGCACGGCAGTATCCATCCCACCGATCTTTTCAAGATGCGGTTTCGGAACGTATTTTTTACGGAGTTTGGGTTTAGAAGGAACAAACTCAACAGCCATCGCCCCGGTACCGAAAATCGGTGACACCCGTTTAAATTTTAACGAGAACCTGGTGTTGAGTGTATTTCGATTGTTCTTTTTCATGTCAGCCACAGACCTTATTGATTTGATGATCAAATATAGAATGTGGGGAATTTTATTTAAACATTATTCTGTTAAGCTTTTGGCTACTTAGGCTAAACAGTCCGAATCAAGGGTGAATCTGACCATCCGCTTGACAAGCGTTAAAGCAGGAAATGATTAAAAATGGGATCTGCAGCGTTCCGGAGGTAGTTTCCGGTAGTTAAGGGGGATCAACTAAAATGCAGAATGTTTCGTGCCGTGCTTAAGTAGAAAGCTCTTCCTTCGTTTTGTGTGTTAGAGAGTTAGTGACTAAATTGTTTGATACCGTAAAAGTAGAAATTATTTTCAATAAACAAGTGTTATGCTAACATTATTTTATAGTCGCTTGAAGGCAAATTGTTTCGGGCATTCGTTCATGGTTCAGCGGTTTGTAAGGTTTCGGGGTAATTAGTTCAATGGTTAGTTGGGAAAGTGGGAGGGTGAGAGAGTGGGAAAGCGCGAGAGTGGGAAAGTGAGAAAGTGAGAAAGTGGGAAAGTGGGAAAGTGGGAAAGTGGGAAGGGGTGAAAGTGGGAAAGTGGGAAGGGGTGCCGGTTGAGTGTATGAAAAAAGGAGAATGATATTTACAAAAAACAACTCATGCTGGAGCATCTTGTTTTAAATAGGCAGAAACACAATTTTAAAATAGATCCATTGGGAATGACAATGAACGGAGAGTTTGCCCTTTCTCACTTTCCCACTTTCACCCCTTCTCACTTTCTCACTTTCTCCCGTTATGATTCTCCAGCAAGTCAACCATGAACAGCGCCAGGTCAATCTTTTCCGAAAGCATTTTTTCCCTCCTCCTGCCCCACTCTTTCTTCAGGTCAGGCATTGCCAGGAGTTCGTCTGCTTTTGCTATTAGTTTTCCGGGATCAGTCGTTTTAATTCCATAGGTAAGTCCGTAAGAATGTTCAAGCTCTTCGAGGTAACTGAGTCGTCCCACGAAATCATTGAAGCGTAACGCAGGTGTTCCCAGCACGGCTGCTTCTGCAGTCATCGTCTGGCTGTCACCGATGTAAAGATCAGCGAAAGCAAGTGCATGATGAATGTCGAGTGCGTTGATGTTGATGCGGTATTTTTCAAACTGCGCTTCCAGCGGTCGTTCTGAAGTGATGTAAACATGTCCGTGCTTTGACAGGTGATCAATCAATTGCTGCGCAACATCGGTCGTGATTCCTGATTTTCCTTCATCGTGATACGCAGTAAGCTGTGCGAAACGCAGGATGAAATTCTTTTCACCGAGGTTGAATATCTTTTTTACTTTTTCTGCATCGGGTGTAAAATGATCAGGGTGTAGATAAGCTAACTCATGGTAACTTTCATAACCGATTTTTTTTCGATTCCATTTCCATGCGCTGCAGCATTGCGGGCAAACCAGCCCGGTAGCAAGTGGTCCTGCGATGTAAGCAAACGGTGGAGCGATTTCAAAATCATCTTCGAAAAAAATATATGAAGGAATCCTGTGAAGCTTTCCGAGGATAGCAAGTTCAGCGGCAGAACCGATCAGCATGTCGGACTTGTGTTTCCGGATGATGCGTGACAACTGCGAAATCCGTTGCACAAAACTTTTTGCAATGCCCAATCGTCCGCCCTTCCTTGGCTTTAATGCCAGATTAATATACTCCATGCCGGCTTCCTGCAACAACTGTTCAAGCACGTCTTTGCTTTTGATCACAATAGTAACCGTGTGATTTTTTTTTCGGAAAATCCGAATGGTCTCCTTGAAAAGATGAAAGTGT
The DNA here is from genome assembly GCA_043742705.1 of Bacteroidota bacterium. Taxonomy (GTDB): domain Bacteria; phylum Bacteroidota; class Bacteroidia; order AKYH767-A; family 2013-40CM-41-45; genus JAPLDA01. Next base: position 9,887 of record JAYTXY010000112.1, on the reverse strand, counting down.
GCGGGGTGACCGAGATAAACCAACAGCTTCATTTCGTACTAAATTTTTCGGTCACAAAGAACAGAAAGAAAACAGTTATGGCAAAATGGAGAGAGGAAGAAAGTGAGAAAGTCTGCAGGGGAGTTAGTTGATTCGGTAGAATGAGTTGATTGGGTTTATTTCCGTTTATAATATTATTTGTCTGTCCATTGGTCCTGCCTTCGCTCCTTTCTCACTTTCTCACCTTCTCACCTTCACACTTTCTCACTTTCTCACTTTCTCACCTTCACACACTCACACCTTCTCACTTTCAAAGAATGAAAGACTTCCTGCATAACTCATCAAACAAATTGTAGCCATCCCAGAGGTAATGAAAGTCGAGCGCTTTACCGACAGGAACAAGACGATCAATTCCCTTTCCGGACGACAATTCCTTGACGGATTTAATTTCATTTTCATTCAATCCGAAAAAACCTACTGTTTGAACTTTTGAATGAATGAAGGGAACGAAGTCTTTCAACTGCTCAATGCTTTTGGTGTAAAACAATCCACCGCCACATGAGCCCGAAGTAATTGAATTGCCTTCAAGTTCAGCAAACACAATTCGGCAATCATCTTCATATACGCTGCTGATCTTCTCTTCCATCGCATCTCCGGCAAGCTGATTTAATTTCAGCGAGGCAAGTGAATACACATCCGTGTCGTATTTTCTCAACACAACTTTTTTCAATGCATCATAAAACTGATCACTGAATTTTTTGTTATCGCTTGAATTTCCAAGAATAAAAATTGCCTGCGGACAGGAACAACCTTTTTGATTGAACGAATAGGAATCATTGTAAAATTTTTCAGCAACTCCGGATTTTTCTTTTTCAGAGAGTGATAAAAATGCTGCCGATTTAAAGAGTGCATACGAAACACGGTCAGCGAAAACAATGTCTTTTGTCCCAGGAGAAACAGGAAATGATTTGAACGTGCGAATGGTTTCATCACCGCCCCAGATAACGCGTGCATCTGCATGCATGGAGAAATACGTATTGATTTCCGCATCGTGTTCGTACGTAATGATGTTGAAATAATCGCAGAACAATTTATTTTCTTCCTTCGCAACATGTGCATTGATCACATCGAAAAGTGTATTCAAATGCGGTGACCCTTCGCGCTGCGAAATCCTCAGAATATTTTTATTGCCCATCAGGATGGAGATGGCAAAACTGTACATGAACATCGTATCCACGTTGGAAGGACAAATGTGAAACACTCTTCCAACCGGAGACACACTTTCATTTTTATTTTCAGTAAGGTGACTGTTTTCTTTGATGAACGAATTGATGTTCGCCTTGCGTAACCAAAATGCAAGTGCGACAATTTCAGCAACGCGATTCAGTTCCGAAGAATTTAAAATAACTTTTGAAAGACTGTCGAGAAACTCAATCGTACGGTTGTCAAACGGCTCCAACACACCGGGAGATTGCTTCCATGATGAGATTGCATCCACGGCAACGGAAGTTCTTTCGGGCGATATTTGTGTTACTATTTTATTCACGTTCCATTTTTACTTTCCGTTCAAGTCATTTGAAAATTTTCTTCTCATTAACCCTTTGCGGACTTTGCGCCTTTGCGCGAAATTATTTTGTCACGCGAAGGCGCAAAGCTCGCTAAGACAAAAAAAAGTATTTTCTTACTCATACCAATTCAAATGCAACCTGGTGATAATTGTTGACAGCACCAAGCACTTTGAAGTTCATCGAATAGGATTGTGTGACATCCATGAACGCACGGAACTCTGATCTCGCCACGCTGAATTCATCGAAGATCAACACATCGCCTTTTTTTAATTTCGTTGCAAGCATCGTCATCACATACAACGTAGAACTATACAAGTCCGCATCAAGATGTACAATTGTTTTTTTATTGAACTGCGTTTTGTCAATGAAGTTTTTCAGTGTATCCTGAAAAAGTCCTTTTTCAAAACTGCAACGAGAGTCGTTGATATCAGGAGTTTTTCCGTCTGTTGAAAAATGGCCCTTCTCATAGCGAAAGTTCCAGTCTTCCGGTAAACCGGTAAACGTATCGAACCCTGTAAAACGTGAATTCGGGTTTTTATTTTTCTCCACCCACCAGCGAATGGATTCTCCTCTGAACACACCAAACTCAAGGTATTGAATTTCTCCGTCAAGATGTAAATGATCAAAAACAAATTGATACAATCCAAAACGTTTCTCTCCTCCTATTTCAAGATCTTTGTATAACAATGCAGCATCGTTGTCGCTGCACCATTTCGAAAACTCTGCATAGTAACCAAGTGTGAGCATGCCGTCAACAGAGGGAACCAGGCGATGCATCTTCCACTTAATGAAATAGCGTTTTATTATTCTTCTTATTTTTATTTTGAATGTCATTCCGATTTATTTACAGAACTCGTATTTTTTTTGAAAATTTATTTCTCGCAAAGGCGCAAAGCTCGCTAAGGCCGACTTGCTGCTGCAAACGTATCGCTGCAACCGCGTAAATCTGCCTTCTTCGCACGTCCAAGTATTTTAAAATATTTTCCTTTCCACGCTGTATCATCTTCACCCATGCACACGCCAATGTCTTCTGTAAGAATTGAATGACCCGGATAACTCTGCGGCAACACGCTGATGACCTGCACCAGTCCTTCTTCACCGTTTTTCTGAACTGAGAAATCAACGGGATTGCGTATGATGATGTCGGAAAAATTCGGGCAATGCAAATATCCTTTTTCATTTTCCATGTACACCGAACCAACCTGTTCCACCATGCCGTAGAAATTATACACTTGCTTTAATCCAAATCTTTTTTCCAATTCACTTTTGAATACCTCGTTGTTGACCTCCAGGTCGTGCATTTTTTTCCATCCACCGCTGTGAATCATGATAGCATTGCTCAAATCCAATTTGACATTCGTTTGCTGAACCAAATATTTCCAGATCATGAATGTAAAACCGAATATGAGAATTTTCTGTCCGTTAAACTGCTCAGCAAATTTTCTTAAAACATTTTCATTGACTTCGTAGCTATCATTCAGTATGTACTCATGGTTCTTTCCGAAGATTGACATTCCTAAAATTCCTGCACCTCTTGCTGAAAAAGTGGTTCGATCACTGATCACACTTTTCGAATCAACGATGAGCATTGGCAAGCGGCTCTTGCCAAGCACGTGCGTCATTATTTTTGCAAGTGCAAGACTTTGCAGGTTGGCGGTTTTGGAATCGAGAAATATCCTGCTGGGAACATCGCCCGTGGTTCCGCTTGACGTCAGCACTTTGTACACGTCTTTATCATCAATGCTTTTCAATGCATGTGTTTTGAAAAGACTCACAGGAATAAACGGCAACTCTTCCACCGAAGTTATTTTTTTTACCCCGGGAAAAATAACCTCAGTAATTTTTTTATACGCATCACACGTTTGCACATGATGACGATGCAACTGGTTGAGGAGATCAACGAGATGATTTTTTTTCTCCTCCTTATCGAGTACAAACTGCGGTATATTTATATAATCATCAAGTACCATGTTGCTCGATGAATTTAGAATAATTAATTTTTTGATTTTCCGTCAATGGAACTTTGTCGATGAGTTTAATTTTCACAACACTCGGATGAATTGAAAATTGCGCATACAAAAACTGCGAAATATTTTTCCCATCGTCCGAATCCCTCATTGGTGGCGTCACTCCAACCAACAGCATTTTATCATCCACACCGGTACAAATAAAAGAAGATGATGTAAAATGTTCGTTCAATGCTTTTTCGATTTCATCGAGGTTGATTCGGTTGCCGAAAAGCTTTACGATCCGTTTGATCCGGCCGGTGACAAAATAAAAACCGTCACCGTCAACATCAGCCATGTCACCGGTTTTTAGCGGTTGCTCAACGGAAAAATTTTCAAGATCGGTCACCGTGTTTGCATAGCCACCGAAAACATTCTCTCCGTAATAAAATAATTCATGCGTGTCCTTGTCAATCTCAAACCGCCCGTCCTTCACGGCTTTTCCAATTGACATTTTTTTGTCATTCAAAAATTGCGGATCGAGGAAAGACATCCGTGCAGTTGCTTCTGTCTGACCGTACATGATATAAAACAGAGATTTATTCTTTGCAGAAAATTCACTAAAGATGGTCACCAATTTTTCATTCAGCTTCCCTCCTGCCTGTGTCATATATCGTAAAAACGGAGCCTGCTTCTTTGTAAACCCAATCCTGTTCAGGGTTTCATACACATACGGAACTCCTGCCAAACTCGTGAATTTATATTTTTCAAAATCATTCCAGAATTCTTTTTGAAGAAGATCATTGGTTTCACAAATAATTTTTCCGCCTGCAATTGAATTCGTAATGAGAACAGATAAACCATATGAATAATGAATCGGTAGATTCAACGGAGTTACATCCGTAGTTTTGATTGGAAGATAATCGATAATCGCGTTTGCATTATTTACTAAATTCTTCTCCGAGAGTTTTACAAACTTCGGAGAACCGGTGGTTCCGGAAGTACTCAGCAACAATTTTAATTCAGGCGCAATTTTTTTTTCTGTTCGATCATTGCTGCAAAATATTTCCGATCCTTCATTGAATTTTTCTGATGCATAATTTTCACTCACAGTTCGCTTGAGATCGAAAATAAAATCAGGACGATAAAGAGATTCGAGTGAAGCTTTAAATTCCGGTTTCAGCGATGAACTCAGCAATGCGATGGCATGATTGCTTTTAAAAAAATTCCAGAATGCAGCGATCGAGTGAATGGAATTGTCGAGGTATAAGAAAGCCAGTTTCTTTTCCTGTGAATTAATTATCTCGGAAGTCTGGAAAAGCTGGTTGAAACTGTAGGTACGATCAGTTTCGGGATCGACATACAGAAGATTTTTATTCGCTGCTACCAATGAAATAATGTCCGACATACCCGCAAATTAAATAATCATTCCTCCGTCAACACCAATAATTTGGCCGGTTACATAACTTGAAAGATCAGAAGCAAGAAACAAAATAGTTTTCGCCACGTCCTCCGGTGTGCCGATTTTTTTCATGCCAATCGACTGAACATTTTTTTCATAAAACCGCTGATCCATTTCTTTCGTCATGGCAGTATCAATGAAACCGGGAGCAATGGCATTCACGCGAATGTTGAGTGATGCAAGTTCTTTGCTCAATGATTTTGTAAAACCGATCACCGCACTTTTACTGGATGCATAAATGGATTGTCCGAGGTTACCGTACACGCCCACGATGGACGTGAGGTTGATGATGCTACCACCGCGATTCTTCAACATCGATTTCACGGCAAGCTGCGATGCGTAAATGGTTCCGAAAACATTCGTCTCGTAAATTTCCTCAATCATTTTCTGCTGCACCATTTGTATCACAGCATCTTTCATGATGCCTGCATTATTCACCAACACATCAAGGTAAATTTTTTGCTGATTCAGTTCATCGAAAACTTTTTTCAAATCATCATACACACGAACATCTGCCTGAAAAATAATTGCCTTCCCGGAAGTAGTTGATTCAATCTCCTTTTTCAATTCTTCAAGCAACGGAAGACTGCGCGCAAGCAACACAACCTGTGCACTTTCCTTAGCCAACAGCAAAGCAGCCGCTCTTCCGATGCCTTTGGAAGCACCTGTAATCAGTACTGTTTTATGTTCTAGCATTCCCATTAAAACGTCACGTTATATTTTTTCAAAATTTCCTTTGCCTTTGCTACTGAACTCATGTCAATCACATCATCGGTATCAATAGAAACATCAAATGCTTCTTCGATGCGGCTGATTAATACCATGTGAGAAATTGAATCCCATTCAGGAATGCTTTGATATGCAAGCGTGTCTTTCACTGTGCTTACATCAATCGTAAGTGCATCTGAAAAAGCAGCTGTTAATTTTTCTGTGTTCGTCATATTTTTCTTAAAACCTTTTAGTCAATCCTGTTAAAGCGAATGCCGTGTCGTGAGAGGTATCTGACAAATTCTTCACCTGTATCTGATGTTCCAACCCGTTCCTTTTTTGTGAGTGAAATGATCATGCTGAAACCGTGATGACGAAAATTAGCTGTGTCCTCATGATCGTAATCCAGAACAAGAATCGCATCGTTGCAACGAGAAGTTGCTTTTGTTTTACTTGAAAGATACGTCAACTGATGCTTACTTCCGTCATTGAAAACAAATTCCATCCCGCCTTCAACAATATTTTTTTCCGTAGTAAACCGGTGGTGCTCAAGGTGAGCAACAAATTTATCAAAGATTTCATTCAGAATTTTTTTTCTGCTGTTTTCGTTGACTGGTTTATTGAATACGTTACTGCTGATCTTCAACGGAGTTCCCGCTGCAATGCTGTTTGACGGAATGTCTTTTGAAATTACCGTATTCGGACCAACCAACACATTGTCTCCGATGTTTACTCCTGCCGTAATAAAAACTCTCCAGGGAATCCAGACATTTTTACCAATGGTAATCGGTGCAAACTTCACAGGAAATCCTTCAAGTTGTGAAAGCCAGGAAGCATGTGTAAACAACAAACAATGTCCGCCAATTCCCGAATCATCACCCATGATAATCGGTTTTGCAGGATTGAGATTCGACATCTGCATGATACAGCAGCGTTTTCCAAGTTTCAACATGGAACCCGGCTCAGACAATCCGCCAACATACACTTGTTCACGAATCCGGCAATCATCACCGAGTTCGATTCGTTCTGTATCCATGAATGTGAGTGAGCCAATGGAAACAAAACGATCAATCTTAATGTGTCGTCCACGAATGACGGTGAGAAAACCGATGGACGAGCCTTTTCCGATTTCAACATCTTTTCCGATCACGACACTGCCGAATCCAAATTTCACTCCACCGGCAATTTTGTAACCTTTCATCCTGTAAAAAAATTTTTTCAGGAACGATGGCAACAAACCAACGGTAAGTACATGAGAAAGCGGTATGCGTGTTTTTTTGATCAGCATGATTCAAAAGCCTGTCCGGCTTCGAACTACTTTATACTGAAAAATGATCAAGGAAGTTCAGAAAAAAACGCTGAATTCCACTCTCAAAATGAGGGTTTTGACTGTTTTACAACAAAAGATTTTACCACATTTTTGAGGTTCTGTATCAAAAGCTCTTTTGTCCATGGAAACAGCTCATCCGACCAACGCTGAGGGTGAATGTTCTGCATGATGCTACCTGGTAATGTTCCTTCTTTGAAACGCTGAATGATGTCTGATGTTGAAGTTAAATCAAACTGAAACGGTGAATTCACCTTGTCGCGGATGCTGACATCGGTTTTATTCCAGCTTCTTCCGGTATCGGTGATGTAAAGAACTTTTGAGAAGTCAACATCGAAGTACGGTTCTGCAATAATTCCAAGATCACGATAGCTGTACTTTGTCCACAACAAGCGGTTATCCCATTTCGACAACGGACTTCCGTGCATACAAACTGTTTTCACAGGGTAATATTTCCTGATCAACTCCAGGTGCTCACAAAATTTTTCAAATGCCTTTTCAAGATTGCCGTGTTGAAGAGCAACGTCTTCGTAATGGTAGCCGATCTCATGTCCGAGCGCGGCAATTTTTTCAATCACATCAGGATGAAAACTTTCTTTGACAATGCGGAAGTAATATGTTCCCGGTACTCCCAATTCATGTTGCAGTGCTGCCGTTTTGAGCGAGTTTAACGGAAGCTTATCCACATCGTGGCGAAGAATAAAAACTTTCTCATGACGATCTTTTTGTGAAAAATAATTCTCCACGGTAGTCAGCCTGTAACCGCCATCAATAGCGGATTGCAGAAGCTTCCTGTACATCACCAATGTAAAATCGCGCGCCATTTTAATTTGCTGATTGCTTGTTAGCCCGAAGCACTTCCGTTAACCCGAGAAACATCCATGCATTGCTCCATCGCATGAATGAAGTTTTGATCGTATAACTCTTGAATTTACGAAAGTAAAAATATCCACGCTTTGATTGCATATTTTCAATCGTCCACTCCGCCACTTTTCCGGCTGAGATACTATTGTTGAAACGCGTCAGCGTAAGCAGCGATTGCGCTGCTGCGGTGCAATCAACAGGATACGTTTCTTTATCATAGAATTTCGGAACGACATCATCCTGAAAAAAGTTCTTCTTGTAAAATTCGTAACCCTTGCGAAGTTCCGTTGCATACGTTGAATCACCGGTGTGCCGAATGTATTCATCCAGGCAGTCGAGTATGTAACCGGTGTGATAGTTGTCAATCCAGCCACCGGACGAACTCTGAGAGTACATCCACGATCCGTTTTTCTGCTGACAATTCACCACGAAGGTGACTGCTTTCTGTGCTTCACTTTTCAAACGCTCATCTTTCGTCAGTGAATAAACCTGCGACAATGTTCTTGCAGCTTTCATGCTGGCGTTGAAAACAACTTCGTGATCGAACGGAGAATATGAAAAACAGAAGTTTTTATTTTCCTGATCGTATATTCTGTGAAGATCTTTCAATATAAATTCTGAAGCACTGACACACAGCTCCCGTGCTTTTTTATTTCCCGTTGCATGAAAAGCATGGAACAGTGCATTCGCCACAATCCCTGTAGCGACAACCGTTGGCTGGTAACCGGAAATTTTCGCATAACGTGATTGCCAGTCGAAATCATATCCCCAGCAAGCTCCGCTGAATCCCGAAGGAATTAACTTCTCAAGTTCATCAACGAGGTAATTTATTTTCTCCTCATACTTTTTTTTCTCCGAAGGAAAAACGAATAAGCAGTTTGTATATGCTTGAATACATAAGCCAAGTGTAACAGGATTATATCCTTTTTTAATAAACAGAACGGAGCGTAAACTAAAAGGAAATCGTTTTACAAATTGCTGAGCAAGAAATCGAATGATTGAATTGCTTTTGAAAAAAGGTAAATGAAACAACGGTGACTTCAATGCATCATACGGATCAAAGCCTCGGTATTGCTGCGATTCAATGTACTCCTGAAGTTCCAGAGTTGCATTGCTGATCAGTTCACTGTTCATAGCAGACGAATCAGTGCTCAATGGAAATTTCTTTTCCTTTCTGACTGATTGATTCAATCACTTTAAAAGTCGCCAGCGTGGAAAGATAAATTTCGTCAAATGAAACCGGTGCAGGTTTCCCTCCTTTCACGGAGGCAAGAAAAGCAGCTACTTCCGCAGCATGTCCTTTATCCTGCTGAGCAGTCATTTTATTTTCTGATTTGCCGAAAACAGAAAGGGTTTTAAAGTCATCAAGCTTTGCGACAATTCCGTTTCCGAACACTTCGAGATATTCTTTGTCAACGTTCTTATTTCCGTTTGAGAAATACGAAATGTTTGCAATGCTTCCATTTGTAAAACGAAGATTTACCGTTAAGGTATCATTCAGCTTTCCTTTGTCGTCCATCACGTATGCTGAAACTCCTTCTATACGCGAGTTTGCAAGGTGCATACACAAATCAATGAAGTGACAAAGTTCACCGATGATTCTTCCACCGCCAATACTTAAGTCATGTACCCAATGATCCGCTGCAATAATTCCGGCATTGACGCGGTAATGAATGGCAACAGGATGATCGCTTTTAAACAACGATTTTATCTTCGTAATCTGCGGAGAAAATCTTCGGTTGAATCCAACCATCAACCTCATTCCGGATTTTGAATATTCATTCCTGATCTGCTGAAGCTCGCCTTCAGTAAGGCAAAGAGGCTTTTCCGTAAACACATTTTTTCCCTGCTGCAATCCTTTCAAGACATATTCAGCATGAGAATCGTGACGTGTTGCAATGAAAATGGTGTTGATGTTTTTATCAGCGAATAACTCATCGGCATTTCCAGTGCAATAGCTGAAACCATATTTATCAGCAATGTTCCTCGCATTGTTGGCGCGTGCCGTTGAGACACCAACAAAGTTGGCAAGC
>JAYTXY010000111.1:0-19602 GCA_043742705.1 Bacteroidota bacterium | reverse complement strand
CAAACCAATTACGGTTGCACGATGCGGATCACACAAAATAATCTGCGCTCCCATGTCGATGAGTTTATCCACGAAGAAAAGTCGACTCTCAAACATCTTTTGATGAATCAACACTGTTCCGTTTGCCTGTGTTGCAGTAACCAACACAACACTCAGCAAATCCGGCGTGAAGCCTGGCCAGATCGCATCTGCAATGGTGAGAATGGAACCGTCAATGAATGTATCGATTTCATAATTTTCCTGTCGTGGAATGTAAAGGTCATCGCCTTTCAATTCCATTTTAATACCAAGGCGCTGGAATACTCCGGGAATAACTCCGAGGTGTTCATAGCCGACATTCTTAATGGTGATTTCAGATTTCGTCATGGCAGCAAGACCGATGAAACTTCCAATCTCAATCATATCCGGCAACATTCGATGTGTTGTTCCGCCAAGTTTGGAAACTCCTTCAATGGTAAGCAGGTTAGAACTGATACCACTGATTTTTGCACCCATCCTGTTCAGCATTTTGCAAAGCTGCTGAATGTAAGGTTCGCAGGCAGCATTGTAAATGGTAGTGATGCCTTCTGCCATCACAGCAGCCATGATGATGTTTGCTGTTCCAGTAACAGATGCTTCGTCCAGTAACAAGCTCGCACCTCTGAGCTTTTTAGCGTCAACTGTATAGAAGTTATCCTGGTCGTTGAAGTTAAAGACAGCGCCAAGACTATGAAAGCCGATGAAGTGTGTATCGAGCCGTCTTCTTCCAATTTTATCTCCTCCGGGTTTTGGAATTCTTGCTTTGCCAAAACGTGCCAGTAACGGACCAACAATCATAATGGATCCGCGCAAAGCACTTGCCTGCTTCTTGAAGTCAGGTGTATCCATGAAATCCAGATTCACATTGTCAGCTTCAAAGACAAATTCACCGGCTGCTTTCTTCTCCACTTTCACGCCCATGTGCTGAAGCAATTCGATGAGTTTATTTACATCACGGATATCAGGGATGTTGCTGATCGTTACTTTTTCAGATGTCAAAAGGGTGGCACAGATAATCTGCAACGCTTCGTTTTTCGCGCCTTGCGGAGTGATCTCTCCTTTCAATTCACTGCCACCGATAATTTCAAAACTATTGTTCATGTTCACGATTAATAATTCCTACGAAGGACGAAGTAAGAAGATAGAAATAGAATGTGTCAAACGAAAAGTTTTGAACAGAGAGTATTGGAAAGCCGGGTTTAGTTGAGGGTTGATTAAGTTGATTGAGTTGATTGAGTTGATTAAGTTTTCTTTGTGAAAGTGTGAGGGTGAGAAAGTGTGGTTGCACGACAATTCTCATTAATAATTATACTTTTGCCATCATTGAATTTCTTCCATGCAACGTAAGTTTGTCACCAACCTCGCTTTAGTCATTTCACTGAATCTCCTGATCAAACCTTTTTGGGTATTGGGAATTGATCGTGCTGTGCAGAATGCAGTTGGAACCGAACAGTATGGATTTTACTACGCCATCTTCAATTTTTCCTTCCTGCTGAATATTCTTCTCGACCTTGGAATAACAACCTTCAACAATAAAAACATCGCGCAGAACAAACACTTGTTGTCGAAACATTTTTCGAGCATTGTATTGCTTCGCATTTTACTGGCGGGGCTTTTCTCCATCATTACGCTACTCGGAGGACTCCTTATCGGTTATACAGCTGACATGATGAAGATGTTGGTAGCAGTAATGTTCAACCAGATCCTGATTTCATTTATCCTGTATCTGCGGTCGAACTTAGCAGGACTGCATCTTTTTAAAATAGACAGCATCATCAGCATATTGGATCGCCTGATCATGATCGTGATATGCGGATTTCTTTTGATGACACATCATCAGAAAGGAACATTTGATATTAAGTGGTTCGTGTATGCGCAGACAGCAGCCTATTTTATTACAGCACTTATTACACTCGTGATTGTCATTGATAAAGCAAAGCTCAAACGACTTACCTGGCGCTGGCCATTTTTTCTCATGATTCTGAAGAAGAGTTATCCTTACGCTGTATTGGTTTTGATGATGACCTTTTACAATTACATAGGCAGTGTAATGTTGGAACGAATGCTTCCTTTTCGAGTGGGAGCAAACGCGGCAGGAATCTATGCCTCCGCCAATCGCTTGCTGGATGCAGCAAACATGATTGCTTTTCTCTTCGCCGGATTACTGCTTCCGATTTTTGCACGCATGATCAAACTAAAACACAACGTGGAAGGAATGGTTCGGCTTTCCTTTTCGCTGCTCGTTATTCCCGCCATGATCGTTGCTATCTGCTGCTACTTTTTCAGCTATGATCTGATGAATATGCTTTACAACGGAACCAATGTGTATGAATCCGCTGCTGTTTTCAAAGTGCTGATGTGCTGCTTTGTTCCTATTTCATCTGTCTACATTTTCGGAACCTTGCTTACTGCCAACGGAAATCTGAAGCAACTCAACATTATGGCAACTGCCGGTATGGTCATGAACATCATCCTGAACATGATTCTCATTCCGCGTTTACAGGCCTGGGGCGCTGCGCTTGCAAGTATTACAACCCAGATGATGATGGCGCTTGCACAGGTATTTATGGCGCAGAAAATATTTCAGTTCAAAAGAAACTATAAACTCATTTTAGCAACCGTTTCGTTAATCATCATCGCCATCCTCATTAACCTCGCTATGTTAGCACTGCCAGTAAATTGGGTCACCCGTTTCATTCTGGCTGCATTCGGATGCTTTGCTTTTGCTTTTACCATCAAACTCATCAGCATTAAGAATCTGCAGCGGATATTGAGAGAAGAAGAGTAAATAGATTGACGAATGATTTATTGCCACATTGACGATTGAAAATGTCCTTTAATCGTCAATGATAAAATCGTCAATGACTCAATTAATCGTCTTCTGAATCTGATTTTCGCTTTCGGCTTTCCTGTTTCCATTTTTCATTTCCTTTTATACCTTTGAACCCCTTTTAAAAATACCGGAATCGCCCATTATGTTTCAAAAAGCGAGAGAATCAGCTTTTATGGAGTCAACAAGCTTGCTTGTTTTGGTTGCACGATGGCGCAAGCCGTTGATTATTATTACCATTCTGGCTTCGCTGGGTTCTTATATTTTTTCAGGCGAATATTTTATCAAGCCGAAATTTAAGTCATCTGTAGTCATGTTTCCTGCCTCTACTAATTCAATCAGTAAATCACTAATGGGAGAAAACGCTTCTGACAAGCAGGACATCCTTGCTTTTGGAGAAGAAGAACAGGCTGAGCAACTATTACAGATTTTGAATTCAGATGAGATCCGGGAAATCGTCATCAGCAAATACAACCTGATGGAGCATTACGGAATTGACAGCAAGCAGAATTATCCCATGACTGCACTTGCCGGCGAATTCAACGATAACATCTCCTTCCAACGGACTGAATTTATGTCGGTGCGAATTGATGTGTTGGATACAGATCCTAAGATGGCTGCCAACATTGCCAATGACATTGCATCATTGCTTGATTCCATTGAATCAAAGATTCAGCACCAGCGTGCGATGCAGGCGTTGAAAATCATGGAAGAATCGTATGAGGATAAGATGTCGGTGGTGAAGAAAAAAGAAGATTCCCTGAAATACATTCGTCAGCTGGGAGTGATTGATTATCGAAATCAAACTCTAACCTGGAATGAAGAGTATGCGAAAGCGTATGCAGCATTCAGCAATGAAACGGCTTCACTGGAGGTATTGGAAAAATACAGGTCAGCGAATGACAGTACGATCATTAATACCAAAGCACGAATAAAAGGAGCCGAGGCGCGTGTAAAAAATTTGCAGACAAAACTCAACATGCTTGCAGAGTATGGCGGTGCGAGTATTTCATTGAGCGAGCAGCTTATTCTTGATCGTGAGTCGCTAAGTAAACTGAAAGACCAATATGAAAGACTGAAAGTGGATGCGATGCAGAATCTTTCACCGAAGTTTGTCGTGAACAAAGCCACACAAGCTGAAAAGAAAAGTTACCCCGTTCGCTGGCTGATTGTTCTTACCTCATCGTTGTGTGCATTTTTCCTTGCGTTGGTTGTACTGCTGGTGATCAACAGGGCGAAAGAATTTAATTTGAATGTGTGATAATAAAAACTTGAAAAAAATATGAATACGTTTCTTAATTCCGGTGAAGTTTTCAAATCCATGGTTCGATGGAAATGGCATTTGCTGGTGATTGCTTTGGTGAGTGCTGTTGCGTCAATCATTTTTTCAGGACCGACATTCATCAAACCGAAATTTAAATCGTTCGCCATTGTATATCCTTCCAACCTGATCTCATACAGTACGGAAAGTTCTACAGAACAAATGCTCCAATTACTACAGGCGGCCGACATTCGCGACCAGGTGATCAAGTCATTGAACCTTATTCAGCATTACGACATCGATACTGTTGACAACACTCACATTAAAACCGATGTGATAAAAATTTTTGAAGGCAATGTTGATATCAAGAAAACGGAATATGAATCGGTTGAAATAAGAGTGTGGGATGAGAATCCTGCCATTGCTTCATCCATCATCGATTCCATCATTCACTTGGGTGATTTAAAAGCGCGCACACTTCAGCGTGAGAAAAATGCCGAAGTTCTGGTGATTGCAAAACGTCAGTACGAACTTAAGAAAGTAGAGATGGATTCCATGGGACTGATGATGAAGGAATACCGTATGAAATACGGATTGCTCGATTACGTTACACAGGTAAAAGAATACTCACGAGCTTATGAAAATGCATTGATTGCAGGTTCATCAAGAGGTGCGCAGGAAGCAAAAAATATGTTGAACATCCTGGCAGAACATGGAGGAGATTACATGGCATTGTCGGAAAATATCTGGAGAGTTCGCGGAGCCTACAACGATTATAAAATTTATTATGAAAGCACTCTCAAGGATGTAACCAAAGAACTCACCTATGCGAATGTGGTTACCAAATCATTTCCTTCTGATAAAAAAGCATCTCCGATTCGCTGGCTGATCGTTGTAACAAGTGTTGCATCTTCACTACTTGTTGCATTCTTCATGTTATTCCTGTTTGGCTCTACACTGTTTTCAGACAACAAGAGATCTTAATAACGCTGCTTCTTTTCAAGGCATGACGCAAGATGGTTGAAAGCTTAAAATTAAAATGGTTGTACGGTGCATGTCTTGGCTTTATTGCACTTGGCTGTTTTTGTCTTTCCCAGGAGTTTTATTGGATTGCACTTTTACCTGTATTGTTTGGAATTCTCTACATGTCGATCTATGCGTTTGAGATCCTGATGTTCATCGTGGTGTTTTGTACTCCACTTGCAATTAACCTGAGTGATACTTCCTTTGATGTTGCCTTAAGTTTACCGACTGAACCACTGATGTTCGGGCTTATGGTCCTTTTTCTCCTGAAGATTTTTTTTGAAGGAGGATTTAACCGTAAGGTATTGTATCATCCTATCACCATTGCAATTACCATTAACCTGGTTTGGCTGTTCATTACCTGCCTCACCAGCACCATGGTGTTAGTTTCATTTAAGCATTTACTTTCACGCCTTTGGTTTGTTATTTCATTTTATTTTCTCGCCACGCAGTTGTTTGCAAATTATAAAAACATCAAACGGTTTATCTGGATGTATGTTATTCCGTTATGCATTGTAATCGGCTACACCGTTATTCGCCACGCAGGTTATGGTTTCACTGAAAAAACAGCGCACTGGGTGATGACTCCGTTTTACAATGACCACACTGCGTATGCAGCCGCTATCGCCATGTTTCTTCCCATAATGATCGGCTTGTCGCGAAACAGCAGCTATTCATTCAATAACCGTCTTGCATCTGTTCTCATATGCGTGATTTTTCTTGTAGCCATGGTGCTTTCCTATACACGTGCAGCCTGGATCAGCCTTGTAGTTGCCCTCATTATCTATTTTATCTTTGCTTTCCGTATCCGGTTTACAACTGTTTTTATTTCGGGAGGAATATTGCTCGCGCTGTTCTTTTTGTTTCAGTCAGAAATTACCATGAAGCTGGAAAAAAACAGGCAGCGATCGTCAACAGATTTAAATGCTCACGTGCAATCCATTTCAAACATCTCAACGGATGCATCGAATCTTGAACGTATCAATCGCTGGAATTCAGCGCTCAGGATGTTTAAACAAAAACCATGGTTCGGCTGGGGACCAGGCACATACCAGTTTAAATATGCACCATTTCAGCACTCCAATGAAATGACGATCATCAGTACCAATGCCGGTGATCGTGGAAATTCTCACAGTGAATACATTGGTCCGTTAGCGGAATCGGGAGTTCTTGGTGGTATTACATTTACGCTCATCGTCATCATGGTAATTTATCGAGGAACGATGTTGTATGTGCGTTCGAAAGACAAAGAAATTCGTCTCATTACACTTGGCATTTTACTCGGACTGATCACCTATTTTGTTCACGGAGCGATGAACAATTTTTTAGATACGGATAAAGCTTCTGTTCCTTTCTGGGGATTCATCGCTATCCTTGTTGCACTCGATGTATATCATGGTAAGCAAGTTGAACAGAACGGGCAGAATGGTCACAACGGAGTTCAAAAATAATTACGTTTCTTTTGAAGAAAGTGTGAAAGTGAGAGAGTGCGAAAAATAAATCCATACCTGCTCACTTTCTCATTTTCACACTTTCTCACTTTCTTTTTCGTTTGCTGAACAGAACAATAATGATCAACGCACTCAAAAAAACCTGGAACGAAAAACCACTGGCTTCAATTCTTTGGCTGGCTTTTTTAATTCGCATTCCTGCAATCATTTTTTCAAAAGGTTTTGGCTGGCACGATGATCATTTCCTGGTGATCGAAGCAGCGCAGGCATGGGCTGACGGAACAGATTACAACAACTGGCTTCCGGGCTCAGGAGCTGCGCAACCGGATGGTCACAGTTTCTTCTATAGCGGAATTCACTTTGTCATTTTCAAACTAATGAACTGGATCAGCTTCCGTGACCCGCAGTCAAAAATGTATTTCATACGGTTGTTCCATGCATTGCTTTCATTGCTCATCGTAAACTACGGATACAAGATTGTCCGTAAACTAAGTGATGAAGCAATTGCAAAGACAGCAGGTTTGCTGCTCGCTTTGTATTGGTTCATGCCTTTTTTAAGTGTGAGAAACCTAGTTGAGTTTGTCGCCATTCCTTTCCTGATGTGGGGTTGCTGGAAGATCATCGACAACGAAAAAAAATCAGGATGGAAATTTCTTAGCGCAGGATTCATCCTTGGAATTTCTATGTCGGTTCGTTTCCAGTCTGCAATTATGGTTGCGGGAATTCTGTTAGCATTACTCTTACAAAAACAATTCAGAACATTATTTCTTGTTGCACTTGGAAGCGCAATTTCATTTTGCATCGTGCAAATTCCGATCGATTATTTTATCTGGAAGCGTCCGTTTGCAGAGTTCGCTGAATACATCCGTTACAACATTGCGAACTCAGGAATTTATGAAAAGAATACATGGTACAGCTATACCATTTTGATTTTGGGAATGCTCATTCCTCCTGTAAGCTTATTTTTGTTTTTTGGTTTTCTCAGGACATGGAAAAAACATCTTCTCCTCTTCCTTCCGACTTTCCTGTTCCTCGTATTCCATTCTTATTTTCCGAACAAGCAGGAGCGTTTCATTCTCACCATCGTTCCGTTTGTAATTATTTTGGGAGTGATCGGATGGAATGAATTTTTCAGTCTATCCGGTTTTTGGAAACGAAATAAAAAATTCATGAAAGGATGTTTATATTTTTCATTGACGCTGAATTTCATTCTGCTTCCTTTTGTCACTACCATGTATTCAAAACGCGCGCGTGTTGAAGCGATGGTTTATCTTTCGAAATATCCGAAGGTAACTTCAGTTGTTATGGAAGACAGAAAACATGGGGCAGTAAAAATACCCGCGGAGTTTTATCTCGGGCAATGGATCTGGACCGGCGAAGTTTCACAGACGTTTACAGTTGATTCATTGAAAGCTGCTTACCAAACAACTGAGCAGGAAAAATTACCGAAGTTCGTTTTGTTTTGCGAAGACTATGATCTTGATAAAAGAGTGAGTGAGATGAAAAATGTTTTTCCGGATCTTGCTTATGAAACAACCATTCAGCCCGGATTTATTGATGTCCTTCTTTTCAAAATGAATCCGAAAAACGCCAATCAGACGATTTACATTTACAAGACGAGAAATTTTTGATCCACAAAGTTAAGAAGTGACGATGGAACTAAGTAACGAGGTGACTAAGTAACTCAGTCACCTCGTTACTTAGTTACTTGCTAGTTTAAAGAATGAAAAAACCAATTAACCTTTTGACCGAAACCGACAACTTAACAAAGTAATGTCATCGGTATAAGAACGGTTTTGCTTATATGAAAAAAGTCGGCTGATCAGTTGGCGATGCAAATCTTCAATGCTCTCCATGCTCATGCGCGAAGTCAGGAATTCCTTCAACCGTTCCAGTCCAAATTCATTTCCTTCATCGTTTTCCACATCAATTACACCGTCAGTGTAACAATGCAGCAATGCATTTTCAGGAATAAAAACTTTTCCCTGCTTTACAAATGGCAGTTCTTCAAACATACCAAGCCCTGTACTTCCTTCATTCAGCATGTACACTACTTTGTCATGCAACAGGAAAGGAGGGTTGTGTCCGGCATTCACATATTGAAGTTCTCTTTTCGCAGCATTGTAACGACCGATAAAAAAAGTAATGAACTTCTCTCCTTTCGCGCTGTTAAAAACATTTGCGTTCAATTGCTTCACCAAATCAGTCAATGAAGTATTGTGCATCACGTACGCGTGCAGGTTTGCCTGGAAATTACTCATGAGCAACGCTGCAGGAATTCCCTTTCCTGAAACATCAGCCATGCAGAAAACAAATTCATCTTCCGTAACAGGAATGAAATCATAGTAGTCTCCGCCAACTTCCTGGTGCGGTAAATATGTTGCGTGTAACTCATACTTGTCATTCACAGGAAGAGAAACAGGAAACAGCATGTTCTGCATTTGTGCAGCGAGTTCCAACTCTTTCTTTATTCCTGCTTGTCGTATTTTTTCTTCGGACACGCTGTTATTCTCAATCGCGACAACGATGAGATTCGTAATTGTCTGAATAAAAGGAATTAATTCATTTTTTTTAGGGATGACACTTTCTTTCATACCACCGACCAATGCATAAGCAAGAACCTGGTCTTTGTGAAAAACAGGAATGATGGTATCAAAACTTTTGATCCACAATTCTTTTTCTGTTTCCAGGTTGTGAACGTGATTTAATTCATCCAGAATTTTTTCGAGATCAAAATCATGAAAGCCTTTATCAGTGCCGTATAACAAAGCACACTTCCATTGATGTTCATGAATCAACAAGGCAAGTCTGTCCACTTTTAACTGAGTATGCAGCACATGCTCGTAGACATCCAGCAATTGCTTGGTCGTAAAATTATAGTTAATCGCTTTCGAAATCTGGAGTAGCCAATGCAACTGCAACTTTTTCGACTGCAATTCAACAGTCAGATCATTTGTTACTTCAGATGCTCCCGTAATATGTTTTTCTGTTGACAAAGCAATTCGTTTATTGACTGATTTGATCTTTCAGTTCTACAATGATTCCGGGGAGCTGTTTGATAAAAGCAAGTTCGCGCATTTTTTCTCTTGCCTCCTGCGTTGGAGTTCCGAAATATGTTTTTCCTCCTTCAAGTGATTTCGGAACACCAGACTGTGCCAATACCACTGCGCCTTTGCCGATTGTAAGGTCTTTCGATACACCAACTTGTCCCCAAAGAATTACATCGTCTTCTATGGTTGCGACTCCGGCAATTCCAACCTGTCCGGCAAACAAACAATTTTTTCCAACCACGGTATCGTGACCGATGTGAATGAGGTTATCAATTTTAGTTCCCTGCCCGATGATCGTATCACCGGAAACACCTTTATCAATCGTGCAACCGGAACCTATTTCCACATGATCATGAATAAGAACACGTCCGCAGGAAAGCATTTTGTCATAACCCGTCGGTTTGCGTTTGAAATAAAATGCATCGCCTCCAATCACCGTATTTGCCTGGATGATTACATGATCGCCAATCACACAATGATCATAAATGCTGACGTTGGAATGAATGATACAATTTTTCCCAAGCTTCACGTGATGACCGATGAATGCTCCGGGTTGTATGATTGTTCCTTCACCTATTTGCGCAGTGTCACTGATATTTTTAACAGCAGGCTCAAAGCTTCGGAAATGTTTTACGATGGCGTTGTAAGCATCAAAAGGATGTTCGCAAAACAACAATGCTTTTCCCTTAGGAACTTCCGCCTTTATATTGATGATGATAAAAGTAGCCGCAGAGTTTAATGCCTTATCATAGTATTTCGGGTGGTCTACAAACGTAATGTCACCGGGTTCAACTTTGTGGATTTCGTTAATGCCAAGCACATTCATGCTTCCATCACCGATTACGGATGAGGAAGTAATTTTTGCAAGATCATTTAAAGACTGCGGAACCGAAAATTTCATAGGCAACTGATCGGTTACAAAAGTAAAGTTTTTTACATGTGATAAACGTTTCGCAGCAAGGATTTCCATGGTTTTATTAACAGCAGAACGTCAGGTACTTTTTCAACAACAACTGAATGGATAAAAAAGTATGAATATCTTCGGGACGATTGCGTATTGCGTATTGCGTATTGCGTATTGCGTATTGCGTATTGCGTATTGCGTATTGAGATTTGAGAAAAGGGAAAAGGGAAAAGGGAAAAGGGAAAACGATAAATGCTTAAAACATTTTTTCAGAGGAAATTGATGGAGGCGGGCTGCGATGAAGCCGGTCGCGGATGTTTGGCCGGTCCTGTGTTTGCTGCTGCTGTGATTCTTCCGCGTAATTTTAAAAATGCAATGCTGAATGATTCCAAGCAACTGAGCGAATCACAGCGCGAACAACTTCGTCCGATTATCCAGGAGTCAGCAATTGCCTGGGCAGTGGCTTCGGTTTCACATGAAGAAATTGACGAGATCAATATTCTGAACGCTTCTTTCCTTGCCATGCACCGCGCGCTGAATCAACTCAAACAGCTTCCTCAACTCTTGCTTATTGACGGCAACCGTTTTAAAAAATACAAAGACATTCCGCACCAGTGTATTGTTGAAGGCGATGCAAAATATGCTTCCATTGCCGCTGCATCCGTACTTGCTAAAACGTATCGTGATGATTACATGTTGAAACTGCACGATCAGTTCCCGAACTATGCATGGAGTAAAAACAAAGGATACGCAACTGCCAAGCACCGTTCAGCCATTCTTGAATTCGGCATTTCACCTGTTCACAGAAGATCTTTTCGACTCGTTCCTGATCAACTTGAAATTCAGTTTTCGTAGCTACTTATTCTCTCCTCTTTATCAACACGATCGTGTATATAATTAGAAATGTGTGCATCAATCATGGCGCTGCTTTCCCGATAGCTTTGCGGGAAAGAAATTATTTTCTAAAAAGCCAATGAAGCGTGTAGTCATTTCATCATTCATCACTCTGGTAATTCTCGGCATCATTTCGCTGGCTTATTTTTATTTTCAGCGCTATAGTATTGTCTCTACCGATCCCATCAACGGCATTCCTTCCAATGCATTCTTTTTCATTGAAGCAACCAATGCAAAAAACGCATTGAAAAAACTTTCTGACGGTGAATTGCTGTCCGGCTTTGCGTCTACTGATTCATCCACTGCCACGAATCTCAAACTTCTTGATTCTGCTCTGGCAGATGACAGCGAGGTAAAAGAAATATGGGAAAAGAAAAAAATATATTTGTCTGCACATCTCACCAAAGCAAACAGCTTCGACTACCTCTACCTGTGCAATGTTCCTTCGTCATGGACCGATGAAAAGACAGAACATTTTATTTCCAATGCATTTCACATCAGATCTTCTATCAGCAGGAGAGTGTATGAAAATACAGTTGTGCATGAAATAACAATTTCCGCTTATAAGAATTTTTCCTTTGCCGTCTCGAAAGGAATTTTTCTCGGAAGCTTTACTTCCTTCCTGATTGACGATGCTATTCGTCAACTGAAAAACGGAACGAGTGTTGACAAGTCGAAAGCGTTTTTAAAAGTTTCCAAATCATCCGGAGATAATGAAGATGCAAGCGTTTTTCTGAATTACATCAGTCTCAGGGAATTCTTCTCTTCTTTTTCTTCTTCCGGAAATACAACATTCTTCAATGCTCTTGGCTCGTTTGCACGTTGGACCAAACTGAATGCCGTGATTCAAAAGAACGGACTCCTTTTTCAAGGTCTCACGGCATCTTCCGATACAGCTGATTTTATTTCTTCTCTTGCAGGACAACAACCGCAAAAAATAGATGTAACAGACATTCTTCCGTTGCGCACTGCACTCTTTATTCATATCGGATTAAGTGATTACCAAAAATATTTTCAGCACCTTCTTTCTAATTCTATTTATTATGATTCTCCGATTAAACGAACGGGAATCATCAAGGCAATCGAAAAAAAATTTCCTATAAACCTGAAAAAAAATTTAACAGAGTGGATCGGAAATGAAATGACGTTAGTAATCACAGAGCCCGGAAGTATTTCGTTTTCAAACAGCAGCTATGCCTGTATCCGCGCGAATGACATAACGAGAGCTACAACTGATTTACTAGAGGTTCAGAATGCAATTAATAAAAACGATGCTCCATTTTCCAAGCAGGAGGAGTATAGAAAACATCCATGGGGATTCATTAATCTTGCAGGACTTGTACCACTTTTTTATGGCAACCTTTTCAGCAACATCACGAAATTTTATTACACCACGGCAGGAAACTATGTAGTTATTGCTAATCAAAGTTCAGCTCTTTACAGTTTCATTGACGATTACGAAGACAACAAATCACTGGCTGGTGATGCAGCTTTCAGAAACCTATCAGGAAATGCGGAACGGGCGTCCAACTTTTACTGTTACATAAACATGGAACGTTCCAAAAACATTTTTCGTCATTTTGCTTCCGCTGATATGATGAAGATGATCGATGACAACTCTACATTGCTGAGCAGGTTTTCAATGTTCTCCTTTCAACTCGTTAATCGTAAAGAAAATTTTGAAACTACCGTTCAACTGATGCGGACGAAAGAAAAAATTAACGATGCAAGTTTATTATGGTCTGTACAACTTGACACAACAGTGACAACGACTCCTTTTCTATTTACAAATTCAGAAACGAAAAAGAATTTCATCCTTGTGCAGGATGAAAAGTTCAACGTGTATCTTTTGGATGAAGGCGGAAACACAACCTGGAAGAAAACCATTCCTGAAAAGATTATCGGGAATTTCCATATCGTGGATGCGAACCGAAACGGTCAGCAGCAGATTCTCTTCAACACAGCTTCGCAACTTTACCTTCTTGATCTTACCGGCAACGAGTATGGTAATTTTCCGATCCGTCTTCCTGCAACTGCAACCAATGGTTGTTCGGTTTTCGATTTCGATCAATCGAAAAATTACAAAGTATTTGTTGCCTGTAGCAACAGGATGATTTATACCTATGAAGTTAGCGGGAAACCGATGAGTGGCTGGCTGTTCAGTCAGCCTGTAAGTAACGTCACGAAACCGCTACAGAATTTCAACTCGCAAAGCAAAGACTACCTTGTGATTTTCAACAACAGCGGAACAGTTTTCGTACTCGACAAAAAAGGAAGTACGCGTGTAGCGCTGAAGCAGACGCTTGTTGCCGAACACAGCACGTTTGCCCTTATCTCCGGCGACTCCCTGGACGAAGATCATCTTGTTACTACTGATACTTCAGGAAAGATCATCTCCATTTATTTCAACGGAACCGTGAAACCGAAATCGTTCGGAAACTTTTCAGCGGATCATTCTTTTACAGCAGCAGATATTGATGGTGACGGAAACCAGGATTTTATTTTCCTTGACCATCACCAGGTAAAAGCATTTAAACAAGACGGGGCTGAAATCTACAGCCGTGTTTTTATTGAAACTGTCTTGCCTGAAATTTTTTCTTTCTCTTTCACTCCTTCACAACAGCAACCAGGAATAGGATCTTTTGCGGAAAATAAATTTTATATACTGGATAAAGACGGTACCATTTCGCACGGCTTCCCGGTAAAAGGATTTAAAGGAATCTCTTCAACCAACTGGGGGACTGAAGGAAAAACTGTACTTGCGACCACAGGAAGCGATGGCAATGTTTACCTATATATTATTGATTAATCTTCTGAAAAATAATTCTCCATGAAAACAAAAACAAGAGCTATTGCTGCAACGATAAAATTAATTGTCGCAGTCATGCTTCTTTCTTTGATGCAATCCTGTATCAAGAAAGAAGACTTTGAATTCGACAAGATCGCAGAAACCCACTGGAACCCGAATGTGGCGTTGCCTCTTATACATTCCGCGCTCAGCATCGATAACATCCTTAATCTGACGGATACCGGAACCGTACTTGTCGACAACACTCATTTCGTTACCATCGTTTACAAAGGAAACATCTACTCCATTTATGGCTACGAGTTTCTGCCGCTCATTGATCAGTCGAGCAATCAAGCGATCAACCTCACGGCTCCTGAAATCGTTACGCTGAGCTCGGGTTCAGTTACCACTACAAGAAATACCATTCTGCCTTTCGGAGTTGCAAACGGAGAGCATATTGATTCGATGCAATTGAAAAACGGGATGCTTGACATTAACATTTCATCCGTGATCAGGCACAGCGGTGTGCTCACTGTAAGTATTCCGACTGCAAAACTGAATGGAGTTCCGTTCCAGAAAAATATTCCGTTTACATTCAACAACCAGGTTCCTGTAATCGCAAACGGAAGTTTTGATTTATCAGGATACAAGTTTGACATGACAACGACAGGATCTTTTAATCAATTCCCGGTTGATTATAGTGTGCAGTTTACAAACTCCGGAAACCTTACGCTGACAACTGAAACATTTTCCATCGCATCTTCCTTTAATAGCTTGGCGATTAAAAATGTTTTTGGATACTTTGGCACACGGAACATTACCGTCAACGATGACTCGTCACGGATTTCAATTTTCAACAATGCCATTGGAGGAACGCTTTATTTTGACGATCCGAAAGTGCAGTTCCTCATCAGCAACTCGTTCGGGATGCCACTGGACGCACACTTCAATTCGTTGTACGCATACAATGCAACCTCAGGAAATATTCCAATCATCGGTCCCGGAGTTCCGAACCCGATTCCTATTTTTTCTCCGACCATTGTAGGGCAAACAGCTCATTCAAACTTCTCTCTTGATAAAACAAACTGTAACCTGGGAGCAGCTATGAGTCAAAATCCGCAATACATTGGCTACAACGTGAACGCAGTTTCCAATACGGGTGGCGTCACGCAAAATTTCCTGGAAGATTCAAGCAGGCTGAATATAGATGTACGGGTTGAGTTGCCATTGTATGGGTATGCAGGAGGGCTGGTTGTACAGGATACGGTTGACTTCAAACTGGATGATGTCAAAGAAATTGAGTGGGCAATCTTCCGGATCAACATCACCAATGGTTTTCCGGTGGATGCCAACACACAGATTTACTTCCTGGACTCCACTTCCGTGATTCTTGATTCGTTGATTTCACCACCGGAACAAATCATCAACGCCGGATTGATTGATCTTGCCACAGGCATTGTCAACCAACCGACACTTAAAACCACGGATGAATATTTTTCGAAAGCGCGTCTGAAGAATATTTACAATGCAAAAAAAATAGTGATTCGCGGAATACTCAACTCCTATAATGTTCCCACTCTTGTTAAGATATATTCTGATTACATCCTTGACGTTCGTCTTGGAGTGAAGGCACAATTAAATATGGATATCCAATGAGAAAACTCTTTACCTCCCTCCTCTTCGTCATCTCATTTCAGTTCTCCGGAATTGCACAGGTAGATCAAACCTTCTACAACATGCGAAGTGTACATCAATCCGCATATAACAATCCGGCTGCGATTCCTATGAATAAGATCAGCATTGGCATGCCGATTACTTCTTCAAATTATTTTTACGTGAGTAATTCAGGGTTTGCGTATTCCGATCTCATCACTCGCAGATCAGACGATTCGCTAGTGCTCAACATTGACAATGCCATCGATAAAATGGCAGATGGGAAAAATTTCATCGGTATGTCTGCTGCCGTTGACCTTTTCTCATTCGGACTACGGGTGAAGAAAAATTATTTCTCCTTTAACGTCACTGAAAAATTCAAATTCAACTTCACATATACCAAAGATTTCTTTGACTTCCTGCAACATGGCAATAGCTCTTTCCTTGGCAGGAAAGCCGACTTCACCGGTTTGGGTTTTGACGGAACGCATTACCGTGAATACGGAATAGGCATGGCGAGAGAAATTAACGAAAAACTAACCATAGGCGGACGAATAAAATACCTCTATGGAATGGAAAATATTTCAACGGCTAAAAGTGACCTGAGTCTTTTCACCGATGAAAGAACCTATGATCTTGCGCTTGAATCAGGTGTAGAAGTGAATACATCTACACTCTCAAATAGCAGTGACGGATACGACAACATTGAAACAACCGATTATCTTTTCAGGCAAAAAAATAATGGCTGGGGACTTGATCTTGGCGGACATTATAATTTAACTGAACACTGGAATTTTTCGTTGAGCATGGTTGATCTTGGATTCATCCGCTGGAAATCAAATGTAAAAAACTACAGGTCGAATACTGTGACGTATAATTTTGAAGGAGTTAACCTCTCTCAATTTGTTAGTGATTCGAGCAACAGCTCACAGGAGGTACTCGACTCTTTGAACAACTCATTTAAGCCGACAGAAACGCGCGATGCATATACTTCTTATTTGTCTACACATGTATTTGCCGGAGCTAACTATGTTTTCAACGAGAACAGGTTTGCAGGAATTTTACTGCGCGGACAATTCTTTAAAGGCTCGCTGATTCCATCAGCAACACTTTCAATTAACCAACAGGTCGGAAGACATCTTTCGCTTGCGTTGAGTTATTCCGCTATGAACCGCGCGTACAACAATATCGGATTCGGAATTGCAACGAATGCAGGACCTGTCCAGTTTTATCTTGCCAGTGACAATGTGTTGGGAGCATTCAACCCTATTGATGCGCGCACATTCAATGTTCATTTTGGAATCAACTTAATCTTCGGACGTCCGCTTCGCGATCGTGATCATGACAAAGTTCCGGATAAAACAGATGCTTGCCCTGAAATTCCGGGATTGATTTCGTTGAACGGTTGTCCTGATAAAGACGGTGATGGAATTGCAGATAAAGATGACGGATGTCCTGATGTGCCCGGACCTGCTTTGACAAAAGGTTGTCCTGATAAAGATGCTGATGGCATTGCCGACAATGTTGACGAATGTCCGGATGTTGCAGGACTCGTAGCGTTCAATGGATGTCCTGATACAGATGGTGACAGCATTCCTGATAACAAAGACAATTGTCCAACCGATGCTGGTTTAATACAGTTCAACGGTTGTCCTGATACGGATGGAGATGGTATTGCCAATCCATTGGATAGTTGTCCGACTGTTCCGGGACCAATGCAATTCAACGGTTGTCCCGATACAGACAGTGACGGAATCATCGACATACAAGACAGTTGTCCGTTCGTTGCAGGACCTGTTTCTAACAAAGGATGTCCTGTGATAGAAAAAATTGAATTGCCAAAAGAGCCTGCTGTTGTTCTGCTTACAAAAGAAGAACAGGAAATCATCAACAAAGTATTTAAGAACCTCGAGTTTGAAACAGGAAAAGCTGTCATTCGTGAAAGTTCGTTTGAATCGCTTGATGAACTGACTTCCTTGTTAAAGAGAAAAACAACTTTCAAACTTCTCATTGACGGACACACTGACAATGTTGGAGGAAAAGATTACAACCTGAAACTTTCACAATCTCGTGCTGATGCTGTGAAAAAATATTTGACTGACAAAGGAATCGACAGCGCACGCATCACGGCAAAAGGATATGGAATGACAAAACCAATTGATTCAAACAAAACTCCGGAAGGGCGACAGAAAAACAGGAGAGTAGAGTTTACGATTATGGAATAATATTTCTAACATGAACAAAAATAATTTGATTGCAGGTTTCACCTGTATGGTGATGTTAACTTGTTTACTTAGCTGCAGCAGTACATCCAACGTAAACAAGATGCCCAAGAAGACAAGGGTAGAAACTGAAAATGCTGTCTATCCGGCTCTTGCTGTTGCGGAGAAAATGCTGAAAGAAAAAAATCAAATTTTTGATTTCGCTCTTTTCTTTGAGACGCCTGATAAATCGAAGACTGTTCCTTTGCCGGAGTATGGAAGCTCTGCTTTTACAAAAGAGCTGATGGACAGCATTGCAATCCGGATAAAAGATACGTTGGCGACAGGCACTGCGCGAATGATTGCAGTAATCGGTGAAGGGACATTGTATCAGCAAAAATATCATCCTGGAATTCCCGATGCTGTGATCATCCGTGTATTTCATAAGGAAACAACAAAACTGGTTGACTATGTTTATCCGTTTACCCGAATTAAAAAAAGTATTGATGACGGATATTACATCAGCATCAAACAGGGATTGAGATTCTTTGTGGATTAGGAAATAACTCTTAGTGAACCTTAATGTACTCCGTGTCTTAGTGGTTATTTTCTTTTTACCACTAAGACACTAAGAGCACACAGAAACACTAAGATTAAATGAGCAAATAATTTTATGCTTTTCAGGGAAGCGAAAACAGAAGACATCAAAGGGATACAAGTTGTAAGAAATTCTGTAAAAGAAAACACACTTTCAAACCCTGCACTTGTTACAGATAAAGACTGCGAAGAATTCATCAACCTCCGCGGAAAAGGGTGGGTCTGCGAAACGGACAATAAACTCGTTGGTTTTTCCATTGTTGATTTGAAAGAACATAACATCTGGGCATTGTTTGTTCATCCTGACTACGAGCGAAAAGGAATCGGAAGAAACCTTCACGACCTGATGCTTGACTGGTATTTTACTCAGGCAAAAGAAAAAGTCTGGTTAGGGACTGCACCAAAAACAAGAGCAGAAGTTTTTTATACAAAAGCCGGATGGAAGCAAACAGGAATCCGCCCTAACGGTGAAATCCAGTTTGAGATGACACTCGATGAATGGCGACTTCGTAAATTGCTTCCGTGACACCGGAAACGTCAATCAAAATAAATTCACTCGTTCAGTTCGTTGAACGGCTTCCTGAAGAAGAGCGAATCATCGTAGATGTCTTACGACAAATCGTCCGCGAAAACCTACCGCCAAACTGTAAAGAAAAAATATCTTTCAACGTGCCTTTCTTCTATGGTAAGAAAGGCATCTGCATCATCTGGCCTGCGACCATTCCAAGAGGCGGAATCAAAGTAGGTGTGTTGTTTGGATTTTGGTACGGCAACAGAATTCTTGACGAAGACGATTACCTGACACATGGAACCAACAAGCAAATTTTTTACAAGATCTACAAAACTGCCGATGAAATTGATGAAGCAGCTCTTGTAAAGCTATTGAAGGAAGCTGTAAAGGTTGACAGTTCGTTCTGATATTAATCAGGTAG